>JASHQL010000191.1 GCA_030039155.1 Streptosporangiaceae bacterium
GAGGGTGTCGGTGCCGCAGATCACCTTCAGCAGGCCGGCCTGCGCCAGCGTCTCCACCAGCCGCCGGTACTTCGGCAGCATGCCCGCGTGATGCACGCCGATGCCGTGCCTGACCAGCCTGGACAAGGTCTTGCCGAAGCCGGGTGCGAACCTGAACCTGCCGATTAGCTCGGCGATCGCGTCCTTCTCCTCGCGGCTGCAGACGTTCACGCTCATCAGCGCCTGCGCCTGCTCGAGCGCGGCGGCCTGGGTGAAGTGCACGATGTAGATCGGCGCCTGGCCGGTGCTGAGCAGCTCCTCCACGGTGTCGTGCAGCGGCGTCATCGCGAACGAGTACACCAGCGGCACCGGCCGGTCGGCCGAGCTGACCACCGCGGTCGGCCTGCCGGTCCGCCTGGTCAGGTCGCGCTGGAACCGGCTGACATCGCCGAGCGTGGCCGACATGAGCAGGAACTGCGCCTGCGGCAGCTCGATCAGCGGCACCTGCCAGGCCCAGCCGCGGTCCCGGTCGGCGTAGTAGTGGAACTCGTCCATCACCACCTGCCCGGCGTCGGCGTCCGCGCCGTCCCGCAGCGCGATGTTCGCCAGCACCTCGGCGGTGCAGCAGATGATCTGCGCGGCCGGGTTCACGCTGCCGTCGCCGGTCATCATGCCGACCTCGGCCGGGCCGAAGGTGTCGCAGAGCGCGAAGAACTTCTCCGAGACCAGCGCCTTGATCGGCGCGGTGTAGAAGGTGCGGTCGTCGCGGGCCAGCGCGGTGAAGTGCGCGCCGGTGGCGACCAGGCTCTTGCCTGAGCCGGTCGGTGCTGACAAGATCACGTTCGCGCCGGACACGATCTCGATCATTGCCTCTTCCTGGTGCGGATAGAGGCTGAGGCCCTGCTCCGCTACCCAGCCGGCGAACGCCTCGAAGACCGCGTCAGGGTCGGCATCGGCTGGCAGCAGGCTGGTGAGTGTCATATCCGGCCCATCGTGCCAGGAACGGGCTAGGCCAGCGGCGGCAGGTAGCTGTCGGTGAACTCGTTGCGGAACTTGCCGGCCGGATCGAGCTGGCCCATCTTCGCGCGGAAGTCGTCAAGCCGCGGGTACCTGGCAGCCAGCTCGGCCGGCGGCACCGCGAACAGCTTGCCCCAGTGCGGCCTGGCCGCGTACCCGGCGAGCGTCGCCTCCACCTGCTCGATGACCGGCATGACCGCGGCCGGGCTTGGCACCCAGGTGAAGTGGTACGCCACGGACTCGCGCTGGTAGCACGGGCTCAGCCACAGCTCGTCAGCGGCGACCGTGCGGAGCTCGGAGATCTGCACGACCGGGGCCAGCAAGGACCTGATCCCGTCAAGCGCGGCCAGCGCGGCGATCGCGTGCTCACGCCCGATCAGGTACTCCGACTGCAGCTCGGCGCCCGCGCTCGGGGTGAAGTCGGGCCTGAAGTGCGGCAGCCGCTCGTGCCATGGCCCTGGCAGGCCGAGCTGGGTGGTGGCGTGCTCGCCCGGCATGCCGGGCACCGGGTTCAGCTGCTGCCCGGCCCGGATGCCGCCCATCCACTGCGGCGGCGGCGGGCCGCTGCGGTCGGCAACCCGCTTCAGCCAGGTCTGGGTCATCCGCTGTGCCCGCCAGTCGGTGAACATGCTGACGCTGTAGCCGCTGCCGGTGATCTGGTCGAACTGCGCGGCGACCTGCTCGTACGGCAGATCCAGGTAGACGAACTGGGCCACCGAGAAGGCCGGCAAGGTCCGCAGGGTCAGCCTGGTCACGACGCCGAGCGCGCCGAGCGCGACCACCAGGCCGTCGAACCCGGCCGGATCGGCTTCCCGCCGGAACTGCAGCAGGTCGCCGCCGGCCGTGACCAGCTCGACCGCCGTCACCGCGGTGGACAGGCAGCCGTTCCGGTCGCCTGAGCCGTGCGTGCCGGTCGCCACCGAGCCGGCCACCGAGATGTGCGGCAGCGAGGCCAGGTTCGGGAGCGCAAGCCCCGCCGAGTTCAGGATCGCCGCGAGCTGGCCGTAGCGAAGCCCGGCGCTGACCGTCACGGTGCCAGCCGCCCGGTCGGCCTCGACCAGCATCGGCAGCCGTGCCACCGAGACCAGGTCGCCCTCGACCTGAGCCAGCGGGCTGAACGAGTGCCCGGTGCCAAGCGGCCTGAGCCGGGCCGAGCCGGCCACCAGGCGCTGCAGCTCGGCGACGCTGGCCGGCTTGTGCAGCCGGCCGGCCGCGAACGACACGTTTCCTGCCCAGTTGGCCAGCCCGGCAGGCGCTTGCGTCATGAACGCACGGTAACTCCCGTCGTCGTGCTCTGGTGCCGCAGTTGAGTGGTTGCCGCGGTCGGCGGGCCAGGTGGGATGATCCCGGTATGGCAGAGCTGCGGATTGACGGGAACGACCTGGTGCTGCACCTGACTGGCGAGGAGAAGCTCGAGGCCGTGCACGGCGACGTGCGGGCGCCGCTCGCCTCGGTGCGCGGCGTCCAGGTGCTTGACGACGCACACGAGCCGGCCGACCACGGCTTCAAGGTGGGCCTGCGGCTGCCCGGCGTGGCCGAGGTGGCCACGATCCGCACAGAAGGGAAGAAGCTCTTCGCCGCCGTGCACCACAACACGCCGCGCGGGCTGCGGGTGCTGTTCGACGGGCAGAAGTGGGACGAGTGGATCGTCGGCTGCGCCGACCCAGAGGCGGTGGCGGCTGCGCTGCCGCTGCCCAAGTGATCCGGCAGGGCCGAGGTGACCTGGCAGCCCGAGCTTGACGAGCTGCGCCGCCGCGAGCAGCTCGCCGGGCAGATGGGCGGTCCCGAGAAGATCGCCAGGCAGCACGACGCGGGCCGGATGACGATCAGGGAGCGGCTCGCCGAGCTACTCGACGAGGGCTCGTTCGACGAGGTCGGCGCGCTGGCCGGGGTGGCGGCCTATGACGGCGATGGCGAGCTGGTCAGGTTCACGCCGGCCAACTTCGTCACCGGCACCGGCCGGATCGACGGCCGCAAGGTGGTGGTCGGCGGCGACGATTTCACCGTGCGCGGCGGCGCTGCCGACGCCGCGATCGCCGGCAAGCAGGTGTATGCCGAGCAGCTGGCGAACCAGCTCAGGCTGCCGCTGGTACGGCTGGTCGAGGGCACCGGCGGCGGCGGCAGCGTGAAGATGCTGGAGCAGGCCGGGTACACCTACGTGCCCGCCAACCCCGGCTGGGACTACGTGGTCGACAACATGTCGACGGTCCCGGTGGTCGCGGCCGGGCTCGGCCCGGTCGCCGGGCTTGGCGCGGCCCGGCTGGTGGCGGCGCACCTGTCGATCCTGGTCTCCGGCACCGCCCAGCTGTTCGTCGCCGGTCCGCCGGTGGTCCGCGCGATCGGCGAGGACCTGGACAAGGAGCAGCTCGGCGGCGCCGCCGTGCATGCGCGCAACGGCGCAGTGGACCTGATCGCCGACTCCGAGCAGCACGCGTTCTGGCTGATCCGCAGGTTCCTGTCCTACCTGCCGCAAAGCGCCTACCGGCTGCCGCCGGTGCAGCCCGCCGACGATCAGGCCGGCCGGGCGGACGAGATGCTGCTCACCGCGATCCCTCGGGACCGGCGGCAGCCGTACCGGATCAGGCCCATCCTGCGCGCGATCTTCGACGCAGGCTCGGTGTTCGAGGTGCAGCGGTACGGCGGCTCGATCGTGACGGCGCTGGCCAGGCTTGACGGCTATCCGGTCGGCGTGCTGGCCGGCGATCCGTTCCTGGCCGGCGGCTGCCTGACCGTGGAGGGCGCCGAGGCGGCGACCAGGCTGGCCGATCTCTGCTCGACCTTCCACCTGCCTATCGTCACGTTCACCGACCAGCCGGGGCTGCTGATCGGCAGCCGGGCCGAGCAGCGCGGCACGATCAGGCACGGCGTGCGCGCGATCAGCGCGGTGTACCAGGCGACGGTGCCGGGTGCCGAGATCATCATCCGCCGGGTGTTCGGCGTCGGCGGGGCCGGCCTGACCAACCGGCACCGGCTGATCCGGCGCTGGGCCTGGCCGTCAGCCGACTGGGGCTCGCTGCCGATGGAAGGCGGCATCGAGGCCGCGTACCGGGCTGAGCTGGAAACTGCCGACGATCCCGCGGCGATGCTTGCACAGATCAGGGAACGTCTTGACGCCGTCCGCAGTCCCTTTCGCACTGCGGAGCGGTTCGGGGTGGAAGACATCATCGACCCGAGGCGGACCAGGCCGCTGCTCTGCGACTGGGTGCATGACGCCTACGCCACGCTGCCGGTGCAGCCAGGCAAGCCAGCCTTCGGCACCAGGCCGTGACCGGCGGCGGGCGGCCAGCACGGCTGCGGCACGCGCTGGCCTCGCTGCGGCGGTAAACCACCGGCCAGGCGGTTGCGTCTGGATTGCGGGAACCCACGCGGAGAAGGGCTAGGAACGCATGATCGGATGCGCGGGCAAGGACAGCAGGCGGCCGGTGACGGGCAGGCAGCGCGCCGCCGCAGGCGGCCTGGGCGCTGCCGCGCTGACGGCGATGGTGCTCGTGGCAGCGCCGGCGGCGCACGCGTCGGCTCGCTCGGCCCCGTCCGATCGCGCCTATCCGGTGCTGGTGGCCGGGAGCACGGCAAGCGGGACCGGCATGGTGACCGAGTTCGGGCCGACCTGGACCGTCTCGTTCACGGTCAAGGACGCCGGCCCGATCGCGGTCGCCCCTGACGGGAAGTACGCCTATGCGGTCACCAGCGGCGGCCTCGCGGTGATCAGCAACGTCAACACCGCGTCGCCGGCGATCACCGCCAAGGTGAAGACCGGCGGGACGCCCGGCGGCGTCGCGGTCACCCCGAACGGGCGCGACGTGTACGTCACGGTCAGCTCGAAGAAGCGCAGCCTGGTCAAGGCATACGCCGGCGCCAGCACCGGCACGCTGCGGCTGGTGGCATCGGTCGCGACGAAGCCTGGCGCCAACGCGATCGCGATCACGCCGGACGGAAGATACGCGTACATCGCGGTCAATGACGTCCCGTACGCCTACTACCTCACCGACATCGGCGGCATCGGCACCCGGCACCTGCGGGTGCTGCGGAGCCTCGGCATCGCCGGCTACCCGGAGGCGGTCACGGTCAGCCCGAACGGCCAGTACGTGTACGAGGTCAGCAACATGGGCCTGTCGAGCGGCACGGTCGCCTACAAGCATGCGCAGAGTGCTCATCCCGTCCTGGTCAGGGGGTTCTCCCCGCCAACCATGGCCGGGCTCAGCCCGGTAGCGATCACGCCGAACGGCCGCTGGGCGTACGCTGCGTACCTCGACAATCTCATGATCATCAAGAACGCCCAGGCGAATCCGAAGCGAGCCGGCACGGCCAGCGTGAGCCCTGCCGACGGCGAGATGGTGATCCAGCGCAGCGGCGGATTCGCCTATGAAGCAGCATCAGGCAGCTCAGCCGGATCGGTCGTCGTGCTCACCGG
>JASHQL010000192.1 GCA_030039155.1 Streptosporangiaceae bacterium
AAGCTGGCCTCCGGCTCGCGATAGCGGACCGCCGGCAGCCGCTCGGCCAGCAACCGCCGCAGCAGCGACCGGTTCGCGTCGAGCTGGCCGACCACCGCGTCCAGCCACGGCCGGCCCGCACGGAACGCGGCCACCGACGCCAGCACGCCCAGGTTCGAGGCAAGCAGCGCCTCCCAGCGCTCGGCCAGCATGGCCGCCACCTGCTCGCCGCCTGCCACCGCGAGGCCGCACTTGAGACCGGGGATGTTCCACCCCTTGGACGCCGAGCCAAACACCACGGCCCGCTCGGTCACCGGATGATCGAGGGACAGGAAGGGAACGTGCCTGGCTCCCGCGAACACCAGCGGCGCATGGATCTCGTCCACCAGCAATGCGACCTGGTGCCGCTGGCAGAGCTCGGCCACGCCGGTCAGCTGCCGCGCTGACCAGACCCGGCCGACCGGGTTGTGCGGGCTGCACAGCAGGTAGGCGGCCACGTTCTCACTGCTCAGCGCCCGGTCGATCGCGGCCAGGTCGAGGTCGTAGCCGCCGTCCTGCGTCACCTGCAGCGGCGCCTCCACGATCACCCGGTTCATCAGCTCGAGCCGGAAGAAGAACGGGGCGTACACCGGCGGGTTGATCACCACGCCGCTGCCGTCTGGGGTCACCGCCTGCAGCACCTCGGCGATGCCGGTCATCACGTCCGGGATCGCGAACACCTGCCGCGGGTCGACGGTCCAGCCGAGCCGGTCCCTGGCGTACTCGGCGAACGCCTCGCCCAGCTCGCCCTTGTGCGGGTATCCGGTGTCGCCGACGGCGAGCGCTTCGGTGACCGCGTTCTTGATCGGTTCCGCCGCGTCGAAGTCCATCTCGGCCACGAACGCGGGCAGCACGTCCGCGGGATAGGTACGCCACTTATAGCTCTTGCGTCGGCGAAGGTCGGTCAGATCGCAGGTTCCGAGCACAGCGTGCACATTCGGATGGTAGTCAGCCGGCTGGCGGCGGCTTTCGCGCGACCACTGCCAGGGTGTTCGGCACCGGGTTGCTGCCGAACTCGGCAATCCGCTCGATCTGCAGCCCGCCGTGGATGAACGCGCCGAGCAGCTCGGCCAGCGGATGATGCCGCATGCCGACCCGGTCCCTGACCCGGCCGACGGTCCACCACGGCGAGCGCCGATGCCATCCGGACACCCGGTAGTTCGGGTGCACGACCACGCTGCCGTCGTCACGCAGCTGGGCGTGCGGGCCGTTGAAGCAGGGATGCGCGCCGTAGCAGACGAACAGCCCGCCCGGGCGGAGCACCCGCACCGCCTCGGTCAGCACGCTGCCGAAGTCATCCACGTCGGTGCTGATCCAGATCGCCGCGACGGTCTGGAAGCTGCCGTCGGCGAACGGCAGCGCCGCGCCGTCCCCGTGCAGCAAGGCGGGGCGCGGCGGCTGCTGCCCGGCCAGCCGGCCGCGCGCGACGCGCAGCTGGTCGGCGGAGGCGTCGATGCCGACCACGGTGCGGCCGGTCGCGGCGATCGCGCTGAGGTACAGGCCGGTACCGCAGCCCAGGTCCAGGCAGTAGCCGCTGCCGGGGCCGAGCAGGTCGGTGAGCTCAGCCGCGTTCGCCGCTGCGAACTGGCTGAAGAAGCCGTCGTACCAGTCCGCGTGCCCGTCATATCGAGGCTTGCTCGTCATCAACTTGAAACTAATGGATTGGCAAAGCGCTGGCAGAATTGGATGGTGGCGGAGCGGCGGCTTGCTGGCGGGATTGCGAACGCCGGCAAGGTGACCAGGGACGGCGCCTTCGTGCTGCGGCCGCGGCCGCCGCACGGTGCCTCGATCCGACGGTTCTTGCTGGCGCTGCGCGCGGCCGGCTTCTACGGCGCTTCGCTGCCGGTCAGCACCGAGCCGGACGGCCGCGAGCGACTTGAGTTCATCGACGGCGACGTGCCGCTGCCGCCGTACCCGGAATGGGCGCAGTCAGACTCGGCGCTTGCGTCGGTGGCGGCGCTGCTCAGCCGGCTGCACGAGGCGTCGCGATCCTTCGACAGGACCGGCAGCTCGTTCAGCGCCGAGCTGTCCGACCCGGCCGGCGACGGCCCGGTGATCTGCCACAACGACATCTGCCTGGAGAACGTGGTGTTCCGCTCCGGCCAGGCCATCGCGCTGCTCGACTTCGACTACGCGGCGCCCGGCCGGGCCGTGTACGACCTGGCCAGGTTCGCGGTGTTGTGCGTGCCGGTGAACTTCGAGCAGAGCGAGGCGAGGCTCGGCTGGCGGCCGCGGACGGCCGTGGCCAAGGCCGCCAGGGTCAGGCTGATCGCCGACAGCTATGGCCTGGGCGCCGCCGACCGGGCCGAGTTGCTCGCCGCGCTGGCTGAGCGGATCGACAACGCCGGCGCGTTCGTGCGGCGGCGTGTCGCCGAGGGCGACGAGCACTTCACCAAGATGTGGCACGACTCCGGCGGCGCGCAGCGGCTGGTCCGGCTGAAGCGCTGGTTCGCGGCCAACCACCAGATCTTCGCCGCCGCGCTCGCCTAGCCGGTGCAGCCGGTCAGGTACCGGTCGATGGTCGGCCCGATCGTGGCGGCCAGCTCCTCGGGATCCGCGGTCGCGACCGGGCCGAGCTGCAGCACGTACCTGGTCAAGGCGAGGCCGAGCATCTGGCTGCCGACGACCGCAGCTCGGTACTCGGCCTCCGCCGGGTCGTCGGTGCTGGCCTGGCGCGCCAGCGGCGCCAGGATCGCCTGCTCGACGAACTGCCTGAGCATCGCCGCCGCCTGCTCGCTGGTCACCGCTGACCGCAGCAGCCCGAGGAACGACCGGTACACCGGCGGGCTTTCCCACACCGCCAGCGCGGTCCTGACCGCGTGCTCGCCCATGGTCGAGCCAGCCGGCCTGGCCTCGGTCAGCGCCGCGGTGATCACCTCGCTGGGGATGATCGGGAGCTGCATCGCCGCCGCGAACAGGTGCTCCTTGCTGCCGTAGAAGTGATGCACGAGCGCCGGGTCGACGCCGGCCTCGGCCGCGATCGCCCTGATCGTCGCGCCGTCATAGCCGAGGTCGGCGAACTTGCGCCTGGCCGCGGCCAGGATCTCTTCCTTGGTCCCGCTCTCCCCCGCCCGCCTGCCCGATCGCCTGGCGGCGCCGCGCCGCTGCCCGGTCACGACCGCACCAGCTCGAAGAAGCGTTCCTCCAGGGTGGCCGGCGCCTGGTAGGCACGGGCGCCGGCCCCGAGCACCTGCTGCACCTCCGCTGGCGGCACGCCTGGCACCCGCAGCCCGCGGCCGGCCAGCGCGACCGGCAGGCCCGCCTGCTCGAGCTGCATGAAGGACCGGGCCCAGGACGGCGACTCCACCACGGTCACCTGCCCGGCACCGATGATCTGCGCCGCGGTGCCGGTCGCGACCACGCCGCCGTCAGCCATGATGACGAGTCTGTCGCACTCGCCGGCCTCTTCCATGTTGTGCGTGGTGACCAGCACGCCCGCGCCGGCATCGGCCGCCGACTGGATCGTCTGCCACAGCCTGGCCGCGCCCAGCGGGTCCACCCCCGAGGTCGGCTCGTCGAGGATGAGCAGGTCCGGCCGGTGCGCCAGCGCCTGCGCGAACGCCACCCTGCGCTGCACGCCGAGCGGCAGCTGGCCGACCTGCACCCCGGCATAGCCGGCCAGGTCGCCGGTCAGCACTGGCGCCGCGGCGCCGAACACCCCGGCCGAGAAGGACAGGTTCTCCGCGCAGGTCAGGTCGTCATACAGGCCAAGGCTCTGCGGCAGGTAGCCGAGCCGCGCCCTGGTCTGGCGGGACGGCGGCGCGCCGAACAGCGCCACCTGGCCGGCCGACGGACGCAGCAGCCCGAGCAGCATCCGGATCAGCGTGGTCTTGCCGGCGCCGTTCGCGCCGAGCAGGCCGACGATCTCTCCTGGCCGGACGCTGAGGCTCACCTCGCGTACCGCGGTGAAGCCGCCGAACACCTTGCAGACCGCCGTGCACTCGGCGAGCGCGGAGCCGTCGCCCGGCGGGCAGGCTGCCGGCTCGGCCGGCACTGTGGCCGGCTCGGCGCCGGCTGCTGCCTGCTCGCGGACCAGCGCGGCAACCGTGACCGCGTCCTGCAGGTCGGCGGCAACCCGTTCAGCGTTAACCCGCTCGGCGGCTACCTCGTCGTCGGCCTGGTCCGGTCCGGCAGCACGGCCTGGTCCGGCCGGCGGCCGGCCGGGCAGCCAGATCCGCCACTGCCCGCCGCGCCGCCAGGCCCGG
>JASHQL010000193.1 GCA_030039155.1 Streptosporangiaceae bacterium
CTGTACGCGGCCGGCTACCCGCAGGGGCTGCGGTTCACCGGCGCCTACGCAGCTGGCAGCTGCCTGGGCGTGGCCGGCTGGCGGATCATGGACAGCACCTTTTACCTGCGCAAGCTGTACGTCGACGACCTGGTCACCAGCGCCGCCGCCCGGTCGACCGGCGTCGGCAGGGCGCTGATCGCCGAGCTGGCAGGCCGCGCCAAGGCCGCAGGCTGCTACGTGCTCGACCTGGACTCCGGGGTGCAGCGCGCCGACGCGCACCGGTTCTACTTCCGCGAGCGGATGGCGATCGCCGCGTTCCACTTCGCGCTGGAGCTGTGACCGTGCACCTGGCCGAGGCGATCGAGGAGCTGCGGCTGGTCGATCACCATGTGCACTCGGTGCTGCCCGGCCAGCTCGGCGGCGCGGAGTTCGAGCAGCTCTGCACCGAGTCGGACAGCCCGGCGCCGCTCGGCACCTCGCAGCTGGACTCGCAGCTCGGCTTCGCGATCAGGCGCTGGTGCGGTCCCGCGCTCGGAGCCGAGCCTGGCCTGCCGGCCGCACAGTACCTGCGGCACCGGAACTCGGGCCCGGCCGCCGCGACGTTGCTGCGCGCGGCCGGCTGCGACCGGCTGCTCGTCGACACCGGCTTCGCCGCGCCAGGCTCTGCCAGCCTGGCCGACCTCGGCGAGCTGTCCGGCGCGGCGGTGAGCGAGGTGATCCGGCTGGAGACGGTCGCCGAGCAGGTGGCGCTGACCGGGCCGGCGGCCGCGGACTTCGCGGCCAGGTTCGCAGACGAGCTCTGGCGGCGGTCGGCGAGCGCGGCGGCGCTGAAGAGCATCATCGCCTACCGCGGCGGGCTTGACTTCGACCCGGCGCGCCCCGCGCCGCAGCAGGTCACGATGGCCGCGGGCCGCTGGCTCGGCGAGGTCGCCAGCACCGGCAACGCCAGGCTGACCGACCCGGTGCTGCTGCGGCAGCTGCTGTGGGCCGGCATCGACCGCGGCCTGCCGCTGCAGCTGCACACCGGATTCGGTGACCCCGACCAGCGGCTGCACCGCAGCGACCCGGCGCTGACCAGCGACTTCCTGGCCCTGACGAGGGACTCAGGGACGCCGGTGGTGCTGCTGCACTGCTACCCGTACCAGCGCCAGGCCGGCTACCTTGCCCAGGCGTACCCGCATGTGTACTTCGACGTCGGCCTCGCGCTGCACTACACGGGCGCGCGCGCCGCCGCGATCGTGGCCGAGGCGCTCGAGCTCGCGCCGTTCGGCAAGCTGCTCTATTCCTCTGACGCCTACGGGCTGCCAGAGCTTGTCTACCTCGGCGCCAGGCTGTGGCGGCTGGCCATGACCGAGACGCTCGGTGGCTGGGTCGCCGCCGGGCAGTGGACCGAGGCGGACGCGATCAGGGTGGCCGCCATGATCGGCCGGGAGAACGCGGAGCGGCTCTACCAGCTGCCGCCTGACAGGCGGAGCTGAGCGAGTGCTGCAGAACTGGCTACGACTTGGCCGGGGCGGCGCCGAGCGCGGCGCGCAGGATGTGCTCCGCGGCGTCCGCCGAAGCCCTCGCGGTGATCGCGCAGGTGTGCGCCGTCTCCAGGTCACCAAGGCTGATGCAGCTTGCGGCGACGCGCACGTCGTGCGCGGCGAGCTCTAACTGCCTGGCGGCCTCTGCGACATCGACCTGGATGTTGCCCTGGTCCTGACCGCTGACCATTTCTCACCATCCTCGTCTGATCGCTGGTCCGGGTGGGCGCCCCTGTGCTGCCCTGAGGAGACGACCCCTGGACTCCCCGGTCGGCGATTCGCGAATGCCACCGGCGGGCGCCACCCGGCACGCAGTAGTTACCCGGGGTACTGCAGCGTCATGCCACCGATCGGCGATCCGGGTCAGCTTGCCCAGACCGTGTGCCGCGGCTTCCAGTCACCGTGGCCGTCGGTCCTGGTCAGCAGGCACCGGCGCAGCGTGAACTCGAAGAACACGCCGTCGGCGAAACCGGGCGGCTCCG
Organism: Streptosporangiaceae bacterium; assembly: GCA_030039155.1. GTDB lineage: Bacteria > Actinomycetota > Actinomycetes > Streptosporangiales > Streptosporangiaceae > JOPF074. The sequence continues at coordinate 1,991 of JASHQL010000193.1, forward strand.
CGGCGATGTCGCGCTCGGCCAGGAACTGCGCGGCTGCCGCACTGGCCAGGCCGGTCTCGGTGACCCGCGCCGCGTGTCCGGTCAGGTAGAACGCGTCCTCGTTGCCGTCGCTCGGGAACGAGTGCATCGCGTACCTGCCGTCCCGGTCCAGGTCGTCCCGCTTGGCCGAGGGAATCAGGTGCGCCACCAGGTGGCCGCCGGTGACCAGCGGGCACATCGGGTGCAGCCGCGGCCCGCCGTCCGCGCGCACCGTCGAGAGGAACGCCAGCCCGATGCCGAACTGGTAGAGCAGGCCCTGTCCGGCCTCGGCCAGGTCGGGCCGTGCCGCCGCGAATCGCGACCAGCTGAACTCATCTGCCATGCCGCATGACTACCAGCACGGTCCGACAATCACCCGGCCCGAACGTCACCCAAACGGGCCCGGCAAACGTCTCGATTCTGCGGGTTCGTACTGCCTGAGCCCGGTAGCGTCCGGCCAGGGAGCTACGTCAGCGAACGGAGAAGTGCCATCGACGGACGGGACGCAGCGGCAATCGATGCACTCGCTGCCAAGGTGAACGAGCTGGCGCACACCTGCGACCGGCTGAGCACGGAGAATGCCGAGCTACGGGACCAGGTGTCGCGGCTGTCTGCCGGGACCGCGCTGGCGGGGCCTGGCGGCCGCCGGCAGCTGCCGTTCGAGGCAGCGGTGAGCCGCCGCACGGTCGGCAAGGCACTCGGCGTGGCCGCGGCCGGCGTCGTCGGCGCTGCCGCATTCGCGGACCTGGCCAGGCCGGCCGCGCAGGCCGGCCG
>JASHQL010000194.1 GCA_030039155.1 Streptosporangiaceae bacterium
ACCAGGATGGCGGTCGAGGCGGCGATGGCGCTGACCGACGTGATCCGCGCCGACGAGCTGTCCAGGCTGCGCGTCTGCGACTACCCAGGCTGCGGCGGCGTGCTTGTCGACCTGTCGAAGAACCGGTCCAAGCGCTATTGCGAGCGCGGCTGCGGCAACAAGGCGGCGGTGGCCGCCTACCGGTCGCGCAAGGCAGCAGCTGCGGCGGCGCACGGCTAGCGCGATTCAGCCGTGCGCGCGGCGGCGTGCTGCGGCTATCCTGTCGGCCATGAACGGCGACACTCACCGCATCCCCGCCAAGCCGACGCTTGACGGCCTCGAGGACATCTGGACCCAGCGGTGGGCGCAGCGGCGTGTAGTACAAGTTTGACCGAAGCAAGCGCCGCGATGACGTCTACGCCATCGACGCCCCGCCGCTGACCGCCAGCGGATCACTGCACCTCGGGCACGCCTTCTCCTACTCGCACGCGGACCTGTACGCCAGGTTCTGGCGGATGCGCGGCAAGCAGGTCTTCTACCCGATCGGGTGGGATGACAACGGCCTGGCGACCGAGCGCCGGGTGCAGACCTACTACGGGATCCGCTGCGACCCGTCGCTCCCCTACCAGCCAGGCCTGGTCCCGCCAGGCCCGGCCGGCGGCCGCGGCGGCTCGCCCGCTGGCCAGCTGCCGGTGTCCAGGCGCAACTTCGTGGAGCTGTGCAACCAGCTCACCGAGGCTGACGAGCGCGCGTTCGCCGAGGCCTGGCGGCGGCTCGGCCTCTCGGTGGACTGGGACCTCAGCTACCGCACCATCGACGAGCGGGCGCAGGCGATCGCGCAGCTGGCGTTCCTGCGCAACCTGGCTCGGGGCGAGGCCTACCAGGCCGAGGCGCCAGCGCTGTGGGACGTGACCTTCGGCACCGCGGTGGCGCAGGCCGAGATCGAGGACAGGGAGATCCCTGGCAGCTTCATCCGGCTGGCGTTCGGCACCGAGGCCGGCCAGGTCACCGTGGCGACCACCAGGCCGGAACTGCTGCCTGCCTGCGTGGCGCTGGTCGCGCACCCAGGCGACGAGCGCTATGCCGGGCTGTTCGGCAGCACCGCGACCACGCCGCTGTTCGGCGCGCGGGTGCCGATCCTTGCCCACCAGCTCGCCGACCCGGCCAAGGGCACCGGGATCGCGATGGTCTGCACGTTCGGCGACGTCACCGACGTGACCTGGTGGCGTGACCTGCAGCTCGCCACCAGGCCGGTGATCGGCAAGGACGGCGCGCTGCTGGCCGCGGCGCCGGCCGGCCTCAGCGAGCCGGCCGGGACTGCCGCCTATGCGCGGATCGCCGGGCTGAAGGCGAAAGCGGCCAGGCAGCTGGTGACCGACATGCTGGCCGCGGCCGGAGCGCTGCGCGGCGAGCCTGAGCCGGTGCGGCACCCGGTGAAGTTCTTCGAGTACGGCGACCTGCCGCTGGAGATCATCACCACCAGGCAGTGGTACATCAGGAACGGCAGCAGGGACGAGCGGTTGCGCGCCACGCTGCTGGAGCGCGGCCGCGAGCTGACCTGGCACCCGCCGCACATGCGGGCCAGGTACGAGCACTGGGTGACCGGGCTGACCGGTGACTGGCTGGTCAGCAGGCAGCGTTACCGCGGCGTGCCGATCCCGCTGTGGTACCGGCTCGACTCGGCCGGGCAGCCGGTGCCTGAGCAGCCGATCCTGCCCGACGAGGCGGCACTGCCGGTGGACCCGGCAACCGCCACGCCGCCCGGCTACCTGGCGGAGCAGCGCGGCCTGCCCGGCGGCTTCGCCGCGGACCCGGACGTGCTGGACACCTGGGCCACCTCATCGCTGACGCCGCAGATCGCGGCCGGCTGGCGCACGCCCGATGACCTGACCGCGCAGGTGTTCCCGATGGACCTGCGGCCGCAGGCACACGAGATCATCAGGACCTGGCTGTTCTATACGGTGCTGCGCTCGCAGGACGAGCTGGGCCTGCTGCCCTGGCAGCACGTGGCGATCTCCGGCTGGATCCTGGACCCAGACCGCAAGAAGATGTCCAAGTCGAAAGGGAACGCCGTCACGCCCGCGGAACTGTTGCGTACTTACGGAACTGATGCGGTCCGTTATTGGGCGGCGAGCGCCAGGCTCGGCGTGGACGCCGCGTTCGACGAGTCGCAGCTGAAGATCGGCAGGCGGCTGGCCATCAAGCTGCTGAACGCCGGCAAGTTCGTGCTCGGGTTCCCGGTAGCTGACCCGCCAGGCGAGATCAGCTCGCCACTCGATCTGGCCATGCTGCGCAGGCTCGCGGCGGTGACCGGCCAGTGCACGGCGGCGATGGAGTCGTACGAGCATGCGACCGCGCTCGAGCACGCCGAGCGGTGCTTCTGGATGTTCTGCGACGACTACCTGGAACTGGTCAAGGCGCGTGCCTACGGCGAGCACGGGCCGCAGGCTGCTGGCTCCGCGGTGGCGACGCTGCGGCTCGGCCTGGGCGTGCTGCTGCGGCTGCTCGCCCCGGTGCTGCCGTTCGTGACCGAGGAAGTGTGGTCGTGGTGCCAGGACGGCTCGATCCACCGCGCGCCGTGGCCGGACCCGGCCGAGCTGACCGCGGTTGCCGGGGCTGGCGACCAGAGCGTGCTCGACGCG
>JASHQL010000195.1 GCA_030039155.1 Streptosporangiaceae bacterium
GCGATACCGGGGGACTGGCTGTTCAAGACCGGAAAGACCTGGACCGACAGCTGGTCGTTCGAGCCCGAAACCGGGTCCTTGGAGTACCTGTCTGGAATGATCTCCAACAACGCCTTCAGCTTGACCCTTACCGGCGCGGGTGACGGCGTGTACCGGGGGACAAGCCGGACCGTGCTGTCTGTCTGCGGCCGCGCAGATAAGCCAATCCACGACGTCCTGACGTTCGACATCAAGATTTCGCGAGCCGCGCCGGTCGGCACTATCTGGGCGGTGACGGCGTTCTCGGGGACGCTGACCGAAACGCAGGTGCACTACACCTCCAGCGGAGCTGGGTCTTACTGCACCGGCGGAACGGGCGTTGCCGCAATGACCGGCCACAGTTAGCGGGTGCCTGGGCGGACCAGGCCGCTCTCGTAAGCGATCACGACTGCCTGTGTCCTGTCCCGCAGCCGCAGCTTGCGCAGGACGCGACGCTGGCGGCACTGCTGGCCGGGGACTGCTGCTGCGCTAGCTGGATGGGGACTGCTACTGCGCTAGCTGGACGCCAGAAACCTTCCGAGATTGCTGAGCGAATGCTCTGAGCGTATGCTTTGAGCAGTCGCTCAGTTTTCGGAGGGCAGGCTCGTGGCCAAGCCAGGACGCCCGGCAGGATCGGCAGCCGATCCGGCACGGTCGGCTGCCGTGCGGGCCGCGCTGGTCTCCGCGGCGATCGACGCGCTGCGCGAGGACGGATTCGCCGGCGCCAGCGCCAGGGATGTCGCCAGCCGCGCCGGGTGCAGCCAGGGGCTGGTCTTCTACCACTTCGGCTCGGTCACCGGGCTGCTGCTTGCGGCGCTTGACGAGGTCAGCGCCAGGCGGATGGCCGCCTACCGGGACCTGCTGGACCAGGCACCGTCGGCGGTGGCGCTGGTGGACTCGGCCAGGTCGATCTTCGTGGCCGACCTTGAAGCCGGCTACGTGCGGGTACTAGTCGAGATGATCAACGGCGCGCAGGCCGTGCCAGGGCTGGGGGAGCAGGTGGCGGCGCGGCTCGCGCCGTGGCGTGAGTTCGCCAGGACCGCGGCCAGCCGGATGCTCAGCAAGTCGGCGCTGGCCAGGGTGCTGCCGCCGGACGAGGCCGCGCACGCGATCGTCGCCGGGTTCCTCGGCGTCGAGCTGCTGGCCAGCCTGGACGGTGACACCGGCGCCGCGCTCGCGCTGTTCGACCGGGCCAGGTCGCTGGCCAGGCTGCTCGACGTGGCGGGCGGGCTGACGGCTCCGGTAAGGGCCGCGAAGGATGCGGCGAAGCGAGGGAGGCTTCCCAATGACTTTGTCAAACCGCAGGAGTGATCGGCGGTGATCGGGTCACGCGGCTGCTGGCTGGGGCGGGGCGGCCTGGTAGGTGCGGTTGTCACGGGTCAGTGCCCACAGGACGTTGACGCGTCGCCGGGCCAGGGCCAGGACGGCCTGGGTGTGCTTCTTGCCTTCAGCGCGCTTGCGGTCGTAGAACTGCCGGGATTGGGGGCAGGTCCGGATGCTGATCAGCGCGGAGTAGTAGAAGACGTGGTTGAGGCCGCGGTGGTAGCGCTTGGGGCGGTGCAGGTTGCCGCGGATCCGGCCGGAGTCCCACGGGGCGGGGGCCAGGCCGGCAAAGGCGGCCAGCCGGTCTGGTGTGGCGAAGAAGCTCATGTCGCCGCCGGTCGCGGCGAGGAACTCGGCGCCGAGCAGGGTGCCGATGCCGGGCAGGCTGTCGATCACCGCGGCGAGCGGGTGCTGGTGAAACCGGCCCTCGATGAGCTGCTCGGTGTCTTTGATCTGCTGGTTGAGGGTCATCACCTCCTGCGCCTGGGTGGCGATGATCGAGGCGGTCAGCTGCTCCCCGGGCAGCACGGCGTGCTGGGCGGCGGCGGCCCCGGCCGCCGCGGAGGCGATCTTGCCGGCGTTGCGGACGTTGCGGTCGCGCAGCCAGGCCTCGATCCCGGCCGGGCCGGCGGCGCGGATGGCGGCCGGGGTCTGGTAGCCGGTGAGCAGGGTCAGGGGCCCGGTCAGCGTCAGGTTTTCCAGCGCCCGGTCAAGGGCCGGGAAGATCGAGGTGAGCAGGCCGCGGAGCCGGTTGATCACCCGGGTCCGGTCGGCGACCAGGTCGCCGCGGCGGGCCGTGAGGATCTTCAGCTCGGTGGTGATCTCGTCGCCGGGTCGCAGCGGGGCCAGGTCCCGGCGCATCCGGGCCTGGTCGGCGATGACCGCAGCGTCCCGGGCGTCGGTCTTGCCCTCGCCCCGGTAGGTTCCGGCGGCCCGGTGAACGGCCCGGCCGGGCAGGTAGGCCAGTTCCTGGCCGCGCCCGATCAGCAGTCCGATCAGCAGCGCCGCGCCGCCGTCGGGCAAGTCCACCGCCCACGTGACCGAATCGGCCAGCGCGGTCACCTCGGCGATCAGGGCCAGCAGCTCGCTCTCGCCGTTGGCGACCCGCCGCGACAGCAGCCGCCTGCCGTCATCACCAACGACCACGCAGTGATGATGGGCCTTCCCGCAGTCCACGCCCGCCCAGACCAGGGCCATGCAAACCTCCGCCAGTTCGTGGTGTCCTCATCCCGCAGACGGCCTCGCCGGCGTTGCCCTACACAGCGATCTTCCCGCACATCCCAATCAGCGGCCGGGCCGTCACGGGGATCCGGGCGGCCAAGCCTCCCGAGCCATAACCGGCACAGACATGAAAGCCACACCCGGATCCCCTGGGTCCCGCAAACCCTACGACCGGCCCACCAGACCCAGGAAGAAAGGTAGGGCAGGCATGGCGAATCCAGTTGGCTGGTTCGAGATCACCGGGCCCGATGCGGGCGCGCTGCAGAGCTTCTACTCGCGCGCGTTCGACTGGCAGATCGACGCCGGGAACGAGGCCAGCTACGGCATCGTGGCGGCTGCCGAAGGCGGCATCCCTGGCGGCGTCGGGCCGCACCCGACCGGCGGCGCGCACGCGACCT
>JASHQL010000196.1 GCA_030039155.1 Streptosporangiaceae bacterium
TTCAAGCTCCTCGTCGATCCGGTCGGCGGCTTCGGCGACGACGCTCTCCGCGGCCTTGCCCCGCTCGGTGGGCGTGACCAGCATCCGCCGCCGGTCGGCCGGGTCGACCGCCCGCTCCAGGTAACCGCGCATGACCATGGTGTCGAGTAGCTGGCTGACCGCCTGCTTGCTGATGCCAAGCCAGCGTGACATGTCGCGCACCGAGCCCGAGTGCACCAGCCACGCCAGCACGAACGCCCCGTTGCGCGGCAGATCCTCGAAATCGGCCTCGACCAGCGCCGCGTGGATCACCGAGCTGTAGGCGCCCCTGGCCGCCCGCATCAGGCCGGCCACACCTGCCGACTGGTACCACGGCTCGGTCATGCCAGGAACAGTACTTGTTCGGCCGCTGCCTGGTGGAGTCGGCGCGCAGCGGGCCGCAGGGCCGGGCCGGCCCGGCCGGCCCGGCCGGCTAGTCCCGGCCGGATTCGAGCCACGCCTGCTGCCTGGCCAGCCAGCCGGCCAGCCCGGACGGCGGCGTGCTGGCCGGCCAGTCGCCGCCGCGGAAGTAGGCGTCGGTGCCGCCGTCGACGTACACGACGGAGCCGCACATGAAGTCCGCGGCGGGCGACAGCATCAGCGCCACCCACTCGGCGATCTGCGCCGGCTCGCCATAGCCGCCGATGGGCACCGGCAGGTTCAGCAGGTCCCGCGCGGTCTCGCCGCCCAGCAGCGCGTCCAGCATCGGCGTGCGGACCGGCCCCGGCGCGATGGCGTTCAGCCGGATGCCGGCGCCGGCCCAGTCCGTGCTGACCGCCGTCTTGCGCAGCCACCTGGCCAGCGCCAGCTTCGCGCCGCCGTAGGCGAACGACGGCGCGTAGTCGCCGAACGGCGCAAGCAGGTCAGGCACCCGCTCGATCCGGCCGCTGAGCAGCGCCCTGACCAGCGCGGCCGGGATAGCCGGGGTCACCGACGCGGCATGCGAGCAGAACGCGACGGCCTTGGCGTTCCCCGCCGCGGCCAGGGCGGGCCGCAGCCCGCTCAGCAGCTCGGTCACACCGAGGAAATTGACCTGCACGATCGCGGCAGCACTGCCAGGCAGCGGCCCGACGCCGGCCGCGAGCACGGCGCCGTCAAGCCGGCCGCCGGACCGCTCGACTACCCTCGCGACCGCCTCCGACCGGCCGGCAGCTGCCGACAGGTCAGCCACGACATCGGCGTCGCGCAGGTCGATGCCGATGACCTCGTGACCGGCCTGGCGCAGCCGGTGCGCGGCTGCCTTGCCCATCCCTGATGCCACGCCGCTGACTGCGAACGAGCCCATGTGTGCCGCCCTTCGTTCCCCTTCATCATCACCGGCCGGCGCGCGGCGGCGCGACGCTGGGGCTGGCGGCAAAGCAGTCGCCCCGGCTCACCGCGGGTGCGGCGGGCCGGGGCGACTGTGGTTCAGCGCTGGTCAGCAGACCAGCGGTGCCGGGTCCTGACTACGGCAGGACGCCAGGGATGATGCCCCACTGCTGCGTGTCGATGACGGTGCCATCGCTGTACAGCGACTCAGGCCTGGTCACCAGCTGGTGGTGCTTCCAGCTGGTGGCGGTGAGGACCTGCGGGTGGCTGGACGGCGTGTCGGCCGCGTTGATCCACGGCACCACGAACCCGCCAAGGAAGTAGGTGCTGAAGTTGTCGGTGTCAGGCACCCACTCGGTCGTCAGCCTGCCACACGGCTGCAGCGTGACGCGCTCGCTGTTGTAGGGGTTCTCCGCCAGTCCCGCGCACACGTCGGTCGGTGAGCCGTCTGGCGAGTAGTTGTCCTCGAACACCCCGAACACGTAGTACGGGAACGCGTAGTTGAGGCACACGTAGGAGTTCGGGCTGAGGCTGCCAGGAGCCGGCCAGTTGTCGCACATGACCGTGACCAGGCCGATCTCGCTGCCGACGAAGTCCTGGCCAGGCGCGTTGTTGCTGGCCTGGGTCAGGCCGATGATGTTGCCCACGTTCTGGCTTGCGCCGATGCTGGTCAGAATCCAGTCCGGCCCGAACTTCTCGTTGAACAGGTTGACGCAGTTGTCGCCACACGACGGCGTGGCGTTTGGCTTCACGTGCGTCGTCGAGGCGTCTGCTGCACCGGCGGCTGCGAGACCGAGCGTCGTGGTAACGGCCACCACCGCCGCCACCGCGTAGCACGCCCTTGTAAAGCGGTTACGCATGGATGACTATCCTTCCTGTCGTCTTCGCCACTCCGGCTTGGTCATCCGTTCGCTCGGGCGGTCAAGCTCGGGCCGGTTGCGGCGCTCGCATTCATGCTGGCTAGTTGTTGCTCTCAGTAACCCCGCCCCGCCAGTCAGTAGTGCGCACGTTACCACGCGTAGTCAGCCCGCGACGGTGAGCAACAACGAATTCTCGTCGCCAACTTCCCGCAGGTCCCAGGCACCGCATGACAGAGCGCGTCATAGCTGCGGCCGTTACGGCAGCACGCCAGTGGTGTCGGCCCACATCTGCGAGTCGTACACGGTGCCGGCGGCATAGCTCTGCAGCCGGTAGGTGACCAGCTCTGGCAGCGGCTTGCGCCAAGTCGGCATGCCCATCGGCGTTGCCGCAAGCGGCATGCTGGACACCGGCGAGCTGATCGCGGTCAGCACCTGCGGATCGCTGAAGTTGTTGCCGGCGCCGCTGATCAGCGGGGCGACGACTCCGGACTGGCTGGCCGCGTCGATGATCCAGATGGTCCGGCCGCTCTGCCCGCACCACTGCAGGGACACCCCGGCATTGGCACGGGCCCTGCGGGCCGCGCCGAGGCACATCCCGGAACCGACGCCGTTCGGCGCGTACTCGAGTTCAAATGCCTGGTCGTGCCGGAAGTGCAGGGCCAGCCGCCCGCTGACCAGGCCGAGCGCGGCCAGCCTGCCGACCGTGCCCGATGGCCAGACCGCCCAGTCCTCGCGAGCGTCGCCGTTGCTGGCGATGCCGAGCCGTACCCTGGCGCCGATCCGCGGCCGCTGCCGCGCGGTCCGCAGCACGAAGTCCTGCCCGTACTCGGCGACGTAGTAGCTCGCGCAGGTGCTGCCGCAGGACGGCGTGGCGTCCGGCCTGCCGTGACCGGGAGCAGCCGCGGCCGGCGCCGCAGCACCGAGCGCGGCTGCCACCGCCGCGGCCAGGATGCTGGCCGGCACGGCCTTCCGGCCGGCCAGGCTAGTACGACTGCAATAGGTGACTAATCGACTACTCATAGTCAGCACACTGACACAAGGCGGGGCGCACCGCTTGCATTCCGGCAGTTCCCGTCTCCCGTTCGTTGCCGGGATCGGGACAGAGCCAGCGAAAAGTCTCCGGTGCGGCGCTACGAGCCCGCGGGCAGCTCAGCCTGCTGCTGCCCGTTGGCGTCGGAGCTCGGCTCAGGGAACGACACCACCTCGCGGTTCGCCGAGCCGGACAGGCTGTGCTTGACCGACTCCAGGATCGTCAGGCCCTGGCCGACCAGGCCAGCGGCGATCTCGCTGAGGCCGTCGGCGCCGTTCAGCACGCTGACGTTCGCGGCTGCCAGGCCGCCCGCCGCCTCCTTCACGATCTGCGGCAGCTGGTCGATGAGCATCCGGTCGAGCGCGACCCTGTCGTTGGACGCCGCCGCCTTCGCCTGCATGGTGATCCGCGCCGCCTCGGCCTCGGCCAGGATCCTGACCTTCTCGGCCTCGGCCTCGGCCGGCTTCACCACCTCGGAGACCAGCTGGCTCTGCCGCAGCTCGGCCTGCCGGTGCGCCAGCTCGGTCTGCGCGGCCAGCACGCCCATCTGCGCCTGCGCCTGTGCCAGCGGGCCCGCCTGCGACGCCTGGGCCTGCGCGGTGTCGACCTCCGCCTTGTACTTCGCCTGCACGACCGCGGTCTGCCGCGCGTACTCGGCCTGCTTGCGCTGCGATTCCTGCTGCGCCTCGGCTGCCGCCTGGTTCGCCTGCGCCTGCGCGATCTGGGCCTGCCGCTGGATCGCGGCGTTGTGCGGCGCCGCCATCGCGTCGATATAGCCGCTGTTCATGTCGTCGATCGACTGGATCTGCAGCGAGTCGACGGTCAGCCCGATCTTGGCCATCTCGGCCTTCGAGCCGTCGAGCACCTCGGTGGCCAGCTTCTGCCGCTCGGTGACGATCTCCTCGACCGTCATCGAGCCGATGATCGAGCGCAGGTGGCCGGCGAAGATGCGGCCGGTCAGCGTGGACATCTGATCCTGGTCGGAGAGGAACCGCTGGCCGGCGTTCACGATGCTCTCGGTGTCGTTGCCGACCTTGAACGCGATCACCGCCCGGACTTGCAGCGAGATGCCCTGCCTGGTCACACAGGTCTCGGCCACCTCTGACTCGCACATCGCCAGGGTCAGGTAGCGCACCTTGCGGAAGAACGGCAGCACGTAAGCGCCGTGCCCGGTGACCACACGGAACGGCGCACCGTTGCGCCCGTACCGGCCGCCGGAAATCAGCATCGCCTCGTCGGGCGCAGGTACCCGGTATCCGAACATCGCTCATCTCCCCGTTCCCGGACAGCTGCCGAGTGAATCAGCAGAAACCACTACCTACCGGATTCTGCTACTCGGCGGAGTCCGCAGGGAAGGTATCCAGCGGATCATCCCACTCGCTCACGTCCACCGCCCGGTGCCCGCGCGACTCGATCACCAGCACCGTGGTGCCCTTCGGCAGCGGCGTCGGCGACCAGGCGATCAGCGCCTCCGAGCCGCCGCGCACCTTGACCACGACCTCGCCAGGGCCGCCCTTGCCTCTGGTCGCGACCGTGAGCTTGCCGATACAGCCGATGATCGCCTCGTCCCGAGCCACCTGCTGCCATCCCTGCTGCCGACGCTGACCTGGAAGCTCATTATCTACTCGCCGCGGAATACCGAGCTGCGGCAGCGCGTTCCAAGACTTCGCCGGTGCGCCTGAGTCCCCCGGGCCGCATCTACTGCCCTCGCGGAATACCGTCAGGCTGGAGCCGCGTCGCGCCACTCGCCGAGAGGCGACCACGCACCGGCGCCGGTACGCCCTTGGAGCTGCAGCCGTGACGGCGCAGCCTCCGGGGCGTTTCGTGCTGCTGGCCCGGCTCGGCGCGGTCAGCGGATCCTGGCCGCGCGGAGCTGCCTGCTCAGCACCGCTGGCGCCTCGGTCAGCGACGGGCCGTACCAGGTCAGGTGCCGGCCGCTGACCAGCGCCGTCGCCCGGCCGGGAAAGGCCTCAGGGCCGTCAGACGCGGTGAACCGGTACGGCTCATCGGGCAGCACGACGAGATCGGGGTGCGCGGCGGCCAGTTCGCCGATCGGCACCCGCGGATACCGGTCGCAGTGCGCCGCGTAGATGTTGGTCACGCCGAGCCTGGCCAGCAGGTCGCCGGCGAAGGTGTCGCTGCCGAGCACCATCCACGGGCGGCGCCAGATCGGCACCACCGCGGCCACCTCGGGCAGCTCAGGCAGCTGCTGCCAGGCCGTCGCCGCCGCGTCCAGCCAGGCGGGCCTCGGCAGCCTGCAGGCGATCGTGATCATCCGGCCCAGCGAGGTCAGCGCCTCGGACAGGGTCCTGATCCTGGTCACCCAGACCGCCACGCCGGCCTGCCGCAGCGCGTCCAGGTCCTGCCTGCGGTTCTCTTCCTCGTTGGCGAGCACGATGTCCGGGGCCGCGGCGATGACCTTGGCGAGATCCGGGTTCTTGGTGCCGCCGATCCGGCTGACCGCGAGCTCGGCGGGGTGCGAGCACCAGGCGGTGGCGCCGACCAGGATGCCGGGCGCGCACGCGGCCACCGTCTCGGTGAGCGAGGGAACCAGCGACACCACCCTGCGCACGCTGGCCGGAGCGGCCACC
>JASHQL010000197.1 GCA_030039155.1 Streptosporangiaceae bacterium
CAGGCCCGGCGGACAGGTACTCGGCGATTCCGTACTGGCGGTTGATCAGAGCATCTACGATGCGCGGATCTTCGATCAGCGCCGCCCGCCGCAGTTCCGCGTCGTCGAACATCCGATTCAACTGGACTCGCTTCGCCTTCAGCACCACGTCCTGGTTGCCTTGCTGCGCTGCATCGCTGCGATCGACGAGCTTGGCCAGGTCCGACACCGTGATCGTTGCCAGGATCACCCGATGACAGCCGGGCTCATGGATCAAGCCGTCCACGTCGGAACTGGCAAGTCCCTGCGGACCGACCAGCCGGTACATGTCATCGAGCCACAGGACGCATGTTTCTTCGGCCTCAGCGGCCTCGACGGCCGAGCGCACGTTCTCCCCGGTCGGCGCGATGAGCGCGACGTCTGGCAATCCGCGCGCCACGGCCTCATAGGCAGTCCGGGTTTTGCCAGCGCCAGATTCGCCGACGATCAGCACGAAATTGCTCGCACGCAGGTGCACATTGAGATCCGCATCGCGCGTTCGTTCGACGTAGCGCGGCTGCGAGGCCTGGCCGGCCGACAGCAGCCTTGCGGGCCGCACGCCAAGTTGCACCGGATCGATCTCGCGGACGATCCCCCGCAGCACCCCGGCGGAGGCCGCAGGACGGACTTGGCGACGCGGCCGGGCTGTAGCGCGCTGTGGAGTCGCACCGGTCAACGGCGCGATTTCCCAGATAGCCGCGTCTTCAGCTCCGATGCCCACCGCGCTCTCCGCCGCCCTGCGTACCACCTGAGGAAGTCGGCGAAAGTGTCCCCGCAACGGGTAACACAGGCATCCGTGCAGGCTGACCCGCTCAGCCAGTTCGGGTAGCCCAGGGGCGGCAGTGGCGACAACGACGCGCGGTGCCGATTCGCGACCGTGTGCCAGCGACAGCACGCTGTCAAGTACAACCTCGGATTCGGGGGATGCGTCGTAGTAGGCCAGCACACACGGCACGTTTGGAAGCGGCTCGGCCCAGTCCTGAACCCAGTTCTCGTATGGCAGCCGGGCAGCCCATGGCGGTCCAGCGCGCTGCCATATGGTGTCTGGACAGTTCAGCAGAACAGCCGGATGCTGCCCAGCCGGCAGCAGCACCATGACTGGTGGCAGGTCGTCGGAGCCGCCGGCTGACGCCAGCACAATCCGCCGCTGCCATTGCGCGAGTTTCGCCGAAGGCAGCGATCCCGCCATTGCTGCGAGCGCTGTCGTGGCTTGCGCGAGGCTCGATGCTGTGACTGGCTGCGACGCGGCTCGCTCGGCAGCCATCTCAGCGAATGCGCCAATCAGGTCCGCCCGATCTTGGCCGGCAAACGAGCTACCCTGCCAGGTCTCGCCGCGCTCGGTTCGGCCGAGCAACCGAACGGCGATCCTTGCTCGGACTTCCATCTCCACCAGATCGGACGGCTCGAACGCACGGGCAATCGCCTCCTCGGCAGCGTCCAGCCTGGAGGTATACCCGTCGGCTGGGGCGCCGGTGGGCTCGTCTGCTAACGCGAGCAGGCTCCTGAGTGCGGCATTGCCAGTCTCATCGCGGTCGAGTTCATCCCGGATAGCGGTCGGCTGTACGACCCGCCACCGCCTGCCCTGGGCGTTGCCGACGCCGCTGGCGACCTGCTCAAACCAGCCCCGCCTTGTGCCCTCCCTCAGCAGGAACTGACGGACCGTCACAGACTTGGCGCCCGTCACGGCAGCAAGCTCGGAAGCCGTGAATTCCCCCAGGCCGGCTGCCGCAGCCAGCAGCCGTATGCGCTGAGTGGTCATGGCCAGCCCGCCTATCGCTCCTTCATGCCCCGTTACACTTGTAACACTGAGCAGTCAGCGAAGCAAGTCTGAAGCGCGCCCGCGGCCACGGTCCCAGCTTCTGATCCTCTGCTGCAGGTGCTTGTCATGCTCGAGACCGCCGAGCTCCTCCGCGAACTCGTCCTTGCGGTAGACCGGCTCCGGGGTGGCATTGAGCTGCAGCCCGAGCTGGGCCACGAACAAATAGGCCGACCGTATCGGCATCGAGTACTCACTCGACATCCAGCTCACGAGATTGGCCGCATGCCGATGAGCCCGGCGCCGACTGGCATTCATCCTGCACTCCGATACACCGCGGCCGTGTTCCAAGCAGAGACCGCGTGGGAGCTCGCCATCGATATGCCACTCGACGTAGAGGTAGTACCTTGCTACCCAATCCATGAAGCCGTCTGCCCAGATGCTGAACGTCTCGAGGTCATCGCCATGCACGTGACTTACGAGTTCGTGCGCTATCAAGGTCGGCACTGACAGCAACGACCGCGCATCAAATCCCTCAAGGTTGATCTGCAACTCAACTTCAGCGGCATCGGCGGTCAAGATCCTGGTAGCCGCATTCACGTAATAGGGGTCGGGACTCTCCCGCAGCGGCTCAGGATCCCAGGCAAGCGGATGCTGGTCGGCCCAGGCGACGCTCATTGTCGCTATCCGCGCTTCTCTGAAGAAACTGACTTGTTCTTGGCGCAGGCTCTGTGCCCTGCCGTACTCTTCCTTAGCCTGCATCGCGAGACCTCGGAAGAGATCGGCCATCAAATCACGTGCCCGTGGCTCAGCCAGACGTTCTCGAAGCGCCCTGAGCTGCTCCTGCTCTGCCTCGTCATCGGTGCCGTCGATCAGTCTGTCGATCTCCCCGGCCAGCAGCTCAGCTGCGCGCGCCAGCGCCGTGCCTCCGCTGGCGTCATTACGCTTGGCCTCCTGTGACGCAATCCGGTATGCGCTGCTGAGCAGGTCTTGAAGCCAGTGTGGTCGCCCAAGATCGAGCCCGCCAAGATCGTCACGAAACAACGAGATGAGCTGCACTCTGACCGCGAGCGCTGTCAGCCAGATATCTCGGCTGCCCCATCTGTCGGAAAGTGTCCGACCCCTCACTCCGCGCTCGCGGGCGGATCCTGTGCGGCGCCCTCCTGCCGCTTTCCTGCCGCGTTGCTGCCGAGCTTTCCTTTGACGCGCGGCAGCAGAATCTGGTCCCAAAGCGTTTTCGCAACATGACTGGTGATATTTGCGAACATCGTGATGACAATGTCCACCGGACCGAAGCCCATGGTCGCTGGCGCGACCTGGACTCGCGCACCCTGCAGCGAAGTCAGATCGAGGCCAGCAGCCACGACTGCCTGGGCTGCCGGGCTCTTGGGATCAGCTAGCGTGGCGAGTACCTCGTTGACCTCGGTCTCCAGCTGCTCTGGCCGGGCTGTTCCCGGCGAAAGCGTGATCGTTATCGCCTGCACCTCAGCCGTGGCCCTTCTTTACACTTCCCGATCGACTTTCGGCAGCCAAAACTATGCACTGTAGAGACATATACGGAGCCTACATGCTGCAATCCATTTTTCGTAGGCTAGCCCACTGTTACCGACCAAACGTACCTGGTAATCCCGCTTAGACTATTTCGCCCCTCGCCCGGATGGGCGCGGGCTGGTTCGGCGATACCGCGCCGGCGTCACCTGGAGTAAGCGGACTGATCGCGGCCTGAGTTGGTGGCCGCCAACCTGGCCCGCTTCGATGTGCCGGTCACCGTCGCCAAGGCGGCCGCAGCCGTGGTTGCAGCCAAGGTGTCCCGCAGCCGGCGCACCCAGGCATGCCGCTGTATGCCAGAACGACTAGAGCTTGCCGCGGTACGTGCTTGCCTGTCGAGAGCACGCAGCACGTCCAGCGGGCTCGGCGCAGGCTGATCAAGCAGGCGCAACGCGGCTCGTAGCTCATCCTCGGTTCTCATCGGCATGCCATTTCGCTTTCCCTCACTGGGGTGGTGACGAGATCAAGCGTTCCGCCGCGGCCGCCGCTGAGCCATGGGCCGGCCACTACAAACCGCGGTGGGGCTAGGCCTACCTGGCCAACCGCCAAGTACGCTCTGGCACCGTGATCCGGGGGAACAGGCGCGCCGCCCCGCGCGGTCCGGCACCGGCCGCACGGTGCCTGGTGTACGTCGCCAGGATTGCCGACCTGCGGCCAGGCCAGGCCGGCCTGCTGGACGAACATGAGGCCTGGCGGCTGGCCCGGCTGCAACCTGGCCAGGACCGTGACCGGTTCCTGCTCGCCGCGGCGCTGCTGCGGGCGGCCGCCGGCTTGCAGGCAGGCATCGCGCCGGCCGCGGTAGCTGTCGACCGCAGCTGTGACGAGTGCGGCAAGCCGCACGGCCGGCCGCGGCTGCCCGGCAGCGGTCTGGCGGCGGCGATTTCGCACTCCGGTGACCTGGCCGCGGTGGCGCTGACCGCGGCGGGACCGGTCGGCGTGGATGTCGAGGCCATATCTGCCGGTCCGGACCACGCCCTGCTCGACTTGGTCTGCACCGCGGCCGAGCGGGCCTTTGTCAGCACCGGCAGCGACTTCTTCAGCTACTGGACGCGGAAGGAAGCGGTGCTGAAAGCGACAGGCCAAGGGCTTCGGCTGCCGATGACCGAGCTGACCGTCGCGCCGCCTGGCAGGCCGGCCGCGCTGGTGACGTTCGGTGGCGGCCAGCCGCCGCCGTGCCAGCTCGCTGACCTGACCGTGGGGGCGGGCTATGCCGCCGCCGCCGCGGTACTGACTGATCTGCCGGTGACGTTCAGCACGCTGGACGGCGGCCCGATGCTGCGCCGCCTGTGACCCGCCGCACCGGGCTCGCCGGCCAGCGCCCGCGCATACGGCGAAATGCGGCCGGCAAACACCGGGTAAATTCCAGGCGGCCGATAGCTGCGGAATTCTTTTGACCGGTAAATGACAGCGTAAAAGAGGGCCAGGAGAAGCTGGCCGGGCCTTCGGCCGCGGCTCGGTCGCCTGCCCGATCATGACCATGACGAGGGATCTGGCCTGCCAAGACATGCCGCTCCAATGAGCTCTCGATGGTAAAAGGGACGCTTTCTCCAGGGCCTGGAATGCGGCTTCTATGAACTTGGTTCTGGCTCGGTCAGTTTTTCTGAGCGCGGACACTCCAGCGCCGAGGCTGCCGTTGTGCCTACTGGTCCTGCACCGTCATCCGGCGCGCTCGCCAGGTGCCGGGCCCGTGGCTTGGGTCGGGCCGAGGGTGGGGTTGAGTGCGCATGAACAGCGACGTCCGGCTGGCTGCCGCAGCCTGCGTGCTGCGCGGCGATGGCGACGGCTCGCCCCGCTGGCAACCCGGTGAACGGCTCGACCAGCTCTGGGAACGCCGCTGCGACGAGCTCAGCGAACTGGGCCGCGGCGACCGGCTGGCCGTCGACGGGCCGGCCGCCACGCTCAGCTACGCCGCGCTCGACCGGCGGGCGAGCCAGCTTGCCAGGTTCCTGCGCCGTGGCGGGGTCGGGCCCGGCGACCGGGTAGCGCTGCTGCTCGACCAGCCGGCCGATGTCTACGCAGGCATGCTTGCCGTGCTCAAGCTTCGGGCAGCCTACGTGCCACTCGATCGGGCCTTCCCGCCGTCCAGGATGACGTTCATCGTGGCCGATGCCGCCGCGCGCATGGTGCTGACCTGCACGTCACTAGCGGCGGAGGCAGCGCCGTTAGGCAGCCTGGCCAGCCTGATCTACCTGGACGAGGCGGAACCGCGGATCAGCGCCGAGCCTGCGGTGCGGCTCGGGCTGCTCCCGCCGGATGGGGTGGCGGACGAGCTGTGCTACATCATCTACACCTCAGGGACCACCGGCCGGCCCAAGGGCGTGCCGATCACGCACGCCAGCATCTGCAACTTCGTCAGGGTCGCGGCGCAAACCTACGGCATCGCCGCCGACGACCGCGTGTACCAGGGCATG
>JASHQL010000198.1 GCA_030039155.1 Streptosporangiaceae bacterium
TCGCCAAGACCAGGATGCGCGACGCCTACGCCAACGGCGACTACCAGGTCGTCGAGGCACGGTAGATGACCCAGACCGGGCCCGCGTTCGATCCAGAGCTGGCGGCCGTCCTTGACGGCGTGCGCGACCTGCTGTCCGGTTCGGTCACCGCCGAGCAGATCCCCGGGCTGCGCGCTGCCCAGGCGGAGCTGCGGCTCGGCGACGACGAGCTGCGCCGCGGCGGCGCGATCGAGTTCACCGAGCGGACCGTGCCAGGCCCGGCCGGGGCGCCGGATATCGCGCTGCTGATCCTGCGGCCGGCCGGGCTCAGCGCGACGGCGCCCGGCGTCTACTACGTGCACGGCGGCGGCATGATGCTGGGCGACAACAGGAGCGCGCTCGGCATCATGCTGGACTGGATCGAGCAGCTCGGCGTCGTGGTGGTGTCGGTCGGCTACCGGCTCGCGCCGGAGCACCCGCACCCGGCGCCGGTCTCTGACTGTTACGCGGGGCTGGCCTGGACCGCCGCGCATGCCGCCGAGCTTGGCATCGAACCCGGCCGGCTGCTGATCGCCGGGACGAGCGCTGGCGGCGGCCTGTCGGCCGCTACCGCGCTGCTGGCCCGCGACCGCGGCGGTCCGGCGCTGCTGGGCCAGATGCTGATCTGCCCGATGCTCGACGACAGGAACCAGACGCCGTCGAGTCACGAACTGGACGATATGGGCGGCGTCTGGGACCGCACCTCGAACCTGACCGGCTGGCGTGCGCTGCTCGGCGAGGCGCAGGGCGGGCCCGATGTGTCGCAGTACGCGGCGCCTGCCCGTGCGGCTGACCTGTCCGGGCTGCCGCCCGCCTATCTCGACGTGGGTTCGGCCGAGACGTTCAGGGACGAGGTCATCGACTATGCGGCCAGGATCTGGCGAGCAGGCGGCGCGGCCGAGCTGCACGTCTGGTCCGGCGGGTTCCACGGCTTCGAGCTGACCGCGCCGCAGGCAGTGCTGTCCGCCGACGCCAGCGCCGCGAGGCTGAACTGGCTACGCCGCCAGCTTCGGTAGGAGTCACACTGACCTGGTTGGAGATAGCTCTGCTGAAGCAGCTGCTTTCTTGCCTCCCTGCTTATGCTGAGGTCATGAGCGATCCCGCCGCTGAGTTGGACCCGGAGGACGCGCTGCGCGGCGTGGTTAATCAGCTCACCATTCACGGCCAGCGAATGCCGGTGATCATTCCAGGGTCTGTCATTGAGACCCTGATGTTCGTCTCCAGGCTTGTCGAGCGAGCGCAAGGAGCCGGTTACCTCCCCGACTTGATGCGCCAGGCGATGCCCTGGACGGCTCCCCTCGCCCTTGACGAGCTCGACCAGTTCGCTTCAGATATCTCGGCGGCCGCCGGTAGTGGAGACTATGCGGCCGAGCGACTCGCGACGGTCCTGCGGGAATGGCGAGAGACGGCCGAGATTCTTGGCGAGCCTGATGCCCTGGCCGGGATTCACTCTGCTCAGGCCGAGATTGACCGGGGCGACCTTGTGCGCGGTGCTGAAGCGATCCAGGCCGTGCGGCCCCGCAAGTGAAATCGGCTGGGCCATCCGATCGGTATGAATTGACCATGAGCCGATCGGCGGTCAAGGCCGTGGCGGAGGTCCTGCCCACGGATGCCGCCTGGGCTGTCTAGCTTCATCCATGGCCCGTTGCTAGAGCACCCGCACAAGGTTGGTGGTCCGCTGCATGGCCGCCTGGAGGGGTTCCACTCAGCACATGTCGGTGTCTACCGAGTGGTGTACGAAATCGATGCCGAAGCCCGGACGGTCAGAGTCCTCCGCGTCGCGCACCGCGCTGACGCCTACCGGACGGGCTGACTGGCAGCTCACCCTGTCATGTGCGAGGCGAGAACGGGTATCCGCTGGTCAATGAGCGGAGGCTCGGGGATTTGAACCCCGGATGGGCGCGAACCCAAACCGCATTAGCAGTGCGGCGCCATAGACCGGACTAGGCGAAGCCTCCAAGCGGGTCCGAGGACCGCGCCGCCCTAGGTTACCGGTAGACACCGAGCCTGGGCAAAGCCCGGCCGGAACGCGCCGCCGCCCGCGTCAGCTGCCATGCCGCAGCCGGCCGCCAGGGCGTAGCGCCATGGCCAGGGCGACGATCCAGCCGGCCACGGTCCAGCCGAGCAACCCGTTCACGACCGCCACCGCCACCAGGTCGGGGCTGCGCCGGCGGTAGGCAAGCGCCAGCGGCGTCCAGTACAGCGCCAGGACCAGGATGACCAGGCAGATGAACAGGACTACCCCGATCCCGTTGTCGTTCAGCGCGACCGAGGCAGGCATGCTGATCATGGCATCCCTTTCCAGGAGCAATCAGATGGTTACCTAATGTAGCGGCCAGACCCATCGGTCAGGACCCATTTGGCAAACCGTCGTGCGCCAGGCGGCCTGGCCAGCCAGCCGCCGCCCGCCAGGACAACCGGTCAGGCCGGGGCTGGCGGGACCACCACGACCATGGTCAGCTCGGCCTGCCCTGATCCGTCGTTGGCATACCGGTGCGGCAGCCCGCCGGGAAACCTGGCGCACGCGCCGGTGCCGAGCTGGTACTGCACGGCGGCGACCGTCAGCGTCACCGTGCCGCGCTCGACCCAGACCAGCTCGCGGGTGGCAGGCGCGTGCGCGTCGCCGCCGAAGCCCTCGCCCGGCATCAGCACCCACCGCCACAGCTCGGCGGCCCAGGGCGGCTCGGTGGCCCCGACGATCGTGCCGGTGCCGCCGGCCGGCCCTGTCCAGAGCTGCCGGTGCGCGGCCGGGCTGGTCACCCGGACCGTCGGCTCCTCGGCCACCTCGACCAGCCTGGACACCGGGACGCCGAACGCGTCGGCCAGCCTGGCCAGCGTCGCCAGGTTCGGGTTGGACCTGCCTTGCTCGAGCGCCACCAGCACGCCCTTGCTGACCCCTGACCGGCTCGCGAGCTGGTCCAGCGACCAGCTCCGCTCCGTGCGCAGCGCCAGCACGGTGCGGGCAACAGCACCCGTGAGGTGAGCCTGTCCGGTCATTTCACTAGACTATGCGTATCAGCATTCCGACCGAGAAGAAGGCTCGCCGACGGGAAGGATGAGACCTAGCTCATGGTCACCATGCTCGCGCTCGCGGCCGCGCTGCTCTACGGCTCCGCCGACTTCCTCGGCGGGACCGCGACCAAGCGCGCGCACGTGCTGTCGGTGCTGCTGCCATCCGGCGCGGCCGGCTTCGTGATCGTGCTGATCGCCGCGGTGGCGTCGGGGAAGCAGGCGTGGGCAGCCGGGCTCGGCTGGGGCGCCGCGGCCGGCGCCCTCGGCGGCGTCGGCCTGATCGTGTTCTACTCGGGCCTGGCCCGCGGGCCGATGATCGTGGTGGCGCCGGTGTCCGCGCTGGTGTCGACGGTGTTGCCGCTCGCGGTCGCGCTCGCCGAGGGCGAGCGGGCGGACGCGACCGTCTACCTCGGCGCGCTGCTCTGCCTGGTCGCGATCGTGCTGGTCAGCTCGACAGGAAAGGCCAGCCAGCGCGGCATCAGGCGGGCGCTGCACGGCCGCGCGGTGCTGTACGGCGTCGGGGCCGGGCTGTGCTTCGGGCTGTTCTTCTTGTTCCTGCGGAACGCCGGCCAGGCCGGGACGCTGTGGCCGACAGCCGCGGCCCGGCTGGCGGGCATGGCCGTGATCGTGCTGGCCGCCTGCATCGCCAGGACCGGGCCGGTCACCGCCAAGGCGGGGCTGGCCGTGCTGCTTGCTGCCGTCTTCTCCGGCGTGCTGGACGCCTCGGCGAACGTCTGCTACCTGCTGGCCACCAGGGCCGGGCTGTTCGGCCTCGCGGTGGTGCTCACCTCGCTCTACCCAGGCGTGACCGTGCTGCTGGCCAGGGTGGTGCACGGTGAGCGGATGGGCAGGGTGCAGCAACTGGGGCTTGCGCTGGCCGCGGCTGGCGTGCTGCTGGTCACTATCTGAGGCCGAACCGGGCCCAGACAGGCTCGTGCGGCCGGACGCAGCGCTGCTCAGCGTCCGGCCGCACGAACCCCGGGGAAGGGAACCAGCGGATGCCGACTCAGAGTTCGTCCGGTACGGGGCTCCGGTCGTCCTCTTCTTCGTCAGATGTCGCGCTGGACGGGAAGATCATGCCACAGACCAGAAGATAAAGGTCCTCTGGATACGGAAGATATTCGATATTTCGCAGTGCCTGCTCTTGACCGGCCGACTCCACGATGAACTCGCCGTAGCCGAGCATTCGGCCGCCGAGAGAACGGCGGAAGCTCATGTCGGTGACCTTCGTCAGCGGCATCATGGCGATCTTGCGGGTGAACAAGCCCGTCGACAGCACGAGCCGCGCGGACGTTACTACAAAGTAGTCAACCCACCAGTTGGCTGCCTTCCAGGCAAGCCGCGCCAGCAGCACGGCGAACGCCAGCCACACGATCCAGACCAGCACCGTGTTGCCGTGCAGCACCACCGCGGTGAGGACCGCCGCGACCAGCAGGCCGGCCAGCGTTTGCGCGCTCGGCACAAGGAGTACGGCAGGGTGCATTCGCGTGTAGGCCATCTGCTCTTCGTTTGGCAGCAGATACTTGTTCACGGCGACCGGCGTACTCGGGCCGGATGCCTGCCGCATGCTCATGGCTAGAGCGAGTTCACAAACTTGGTCATCTGGTGGCCCGCTTCTTTGAGCCCATTGAAGGCATGATGCAGGAGGCTGCCAGCCCCGGTCGGATCAGTGGCCAGGTAGTAGATGACGAAAATAACTACCGCCCAGATGATGATCTTCCGCAACACCGGATCACCTCCCGCCCTGCATGCTCCGCCATGCCAATGAAACACTGCCCGACAACAAGTGACGCTCAGCCAACTAGACGTTACGTCAAGCATAGCTCAGGACAATTTGCCGACCAATCACCGCTAACCGACAGGGCAACCATACGTGATCGGCCGGGCATCAGGGCCACCGGCGCGCGGCGGCGCGGCAGAATATCCGCTACGCCCTGGTACGCCGGCGATGCACGGGGCTGCGCCTCTCAGCCACCATGTGTATGCCCGGCCGGCGGGCTCGGTATGTCTGGGAATCCGGACCAGGTTTCACCGCAGCGCCCAGCGGGCAGAGAACGGCGCCGTTATCGGCCTGGCCGCCGATCCGCGCCCGCTAGGCTGCGGAATCTGACACCATTTCCATCCTGGAATGCCCGGCAGTACTGCTGTGGGAGGACGGCCCCCTTGACCCCCACGTCCCCGGTGGAGCGACGATGAACGATGCAGGCGGCGGCGACTTTGCCGTGGTCGTCTACCGGGAGGATGACCTCTGGGAGGCCGAGGCGCTGCCCACGGCGCTGACCGAGAACCTCGATGGCCTCATCGCGGCGCTGCGCCAGCAGCCAAGCATCGGCGGGACGATCGGGCTGGCCGCCATCGGCGACGACTTCTTCGTCGCGCTGCGGATCCTCGGCAGCCAGGTATCGGTGTTCCTGTCCGATCTGACCGCATCGGTCGACTGGCCGCTGGCCCGCCAGGTGCTCAATTACCTGGACATCCCGATCCCGGACGACGAGGACCTGGACCAGGTGCTGCCGGCCGGCGACATGTCCATCTTCGCCGACCTCGGCGTGGACGAGATGGAACTCGGCGCGCTGTCCGGCGACCTTGACCTGTTCCCCGACGAGGTGCTCGCCAGCATCGGCAGGCGGATCGGCTTCGGCGCGGCACTTGAGCGTGCGCTGGACTCCGGTATCGGCAGCTGAGCGAGCGGCCTTTCATGACAATCGGATACCTCGCGCAATTCGAGCCGGTGATGCGACTTGCGATTGCGGAGGCTGCGGGAATTGCGCGGCAAGGTGGACCGGCCGCGCGGTCCTCGTTCCCGGAAAAGGCCGCGAACAATCGTACGCAAGCCGCACGCTTTGCAGATGACGTGCCAGTTGGCGCGGTTGTTCTTGACCCTGACGGCAATGTCATTGCGCGCGCGGGCAACCGCAGGGAAGCGGACGCCGATCCGACCGCGCACGCCGAAATCGTTGCGATCAGGGCCGCAGGACGGGAACGTGCCAGCTGGCGGCTGGCCGGGTGCACCCTGGTAGTCACGCTCGAGCCGTGCACGATGTGCGCCGGGGCAATTCTGAACGCGCGGATCGGCCGGCTTGTCTACGGTGCGCCGGACGAGCGCGCTGGCGC
>JASHQL010000199.1 GCA_030039155.1 Streptosporangiaceae bacterium
CCGGCATGCAGCGCTTCGTCCGCTGGCTGGTGGAGGACGGCCGCCGGGTCAGGCTGACGGTCGGCGACACCTCGGACGCCGAGGTGGTCGATGCGATCCTGGCCGACGTGCGCAGCTATGCATCAGACCCGGACACGGTGACTGCCGAGCCGGTCACGTCGTTCGCCGACCTGATGCAGGCGATGGCCCCGGCCGGCAGCGTGGTCGCGGTCAGGTACCACAACGTGATGTGCGGGCTGAAGCTCGGCAAGCCGGTGATCTCGCTTGGCTACTCGGGCAAGAACACGTCCCTGATGGCGGACATGCAGATGTCGGAGTTCAGCCAGCTCGCCCATTCGCTCGACGTTGACCTGCTGATCAAGCAGTTCACCGAGCTTGAGGCGCGGTCCGCCGAGCTGCGGAAGACCATCATGGGCAGGAACGAGGCGAACGCCAGGCTGCTCGACGAGCAGTTCGCCCTGCTGTCCAAGCTGCTGTTCCCAGGCTGAGCGCAGCGGCGCGGCAGCCGCACGGGCTGCCGCGCCTCGGTCAGCTCAGACCGACTGAGCTGAGCGCTCGCCGTCTTCGGCGGTGAACACCAGCATGGCGTCGTCCGGCGGGGCGCCGAACAGCTTGACCACCAGCTCCTCGTCGAACGCGCTGCCGTCGCCGATGTTGTGGAAGTCGCGGATCGCGGTGCCCGTGCAGTGCACGTCGACCAGCGGCGAGCCGCGGTCGGCCACCAGGTCCCTGGCATCCACGGTCCTGAAGTCCACGCTGTAACGGGCCAGCCCCGAGGTGTTCGGGATCGAGGTGTGCAGGTGCGACCCGGCGAACATCAGCACGCTGCCCGGCGATGGCAGCACGATCAGCTCCTGGATCGGCTGGTGCGTGGTGGCACCTGGCCGCTCCTGCTCCTCCTTGGTCACCTGCTTGGCGGTGGTGAGGCGCTTGGCGTTGTTGGCGTAGTAGTCGAAGCTGCCTGAGGTGTTCGGCACCGCCTTGGCGAAGCTGTCCAGGTCAAATGCCATGGAGTTGTCCTCGCGGATCGGGTACACCGGCAGCCACCAGTTGAGCTGCTGGCGCGGCGAGGCGTACCAGGCGTCGCGGTGCCAGGGGAACGCGAACGCCACGCCGGTGGTGAGGTGCCCGGCCGGGAACGAGGTACGCGGCTTGGGCACGTCGTAGTGGGTGAACTCGGCCGGCAGCCCGGCCTCGGTGATGATCCTCTTCACCAGCTGGTTGGATCGCTCTGAGTGGATGAACCGCGGCTTCCAGACGCCGAGGATCTTCGCCATCTCGGCAGGCTCGATGTGCTCGTGCGCGTGCAGCGGGTCATGCGGCTTGAACAGCTCGGTGAGCTGCTCGCGGCAATAGTCAACGAACTCGCTGACGGCCGGCAGCCGGGTGAGCACGATCAGCTTCCCGTCGTACAGGGTCTGCCGGAGTTCGTCGTCGGTCAGGCTGGGGTCGACCAGGACGGTCATGGCTGATTCCCTCGCTTCTTCCTGCCCGCAGCGGGCGGCGGCTGCAGGCTGATCATTGACTTCGCGCAGCTGAATGCCTCGGCGTACGGCGCGCGGCACTCCATGCCGCGCAGCCGCGCGAGCCCGAGGAACACCTCGTCGTCCCACCAGTCGCGGCCGTGCTGGGACGGGAAGCACTTGTGCAGCAGCTCCACCTTGCGCCGCGCGAGTTCCGCGGTGAGCGGCAGGTACATGCCAGGCTGGCCGAGATCGCCGTCCCACTTGGGGATCTCGTAGCCGAGGGAGAGCTGGTCGCGGAACACCGTCGGGACGATCTCGGCGATGGTCCGGTGATCTTGATGGGCATCGCCAGGCGCCGGTGCCAGCACAACATCGGGCGAGCAGGACCCGGCCACGTCCTCGAGCGCGTCCTTGGCCTGCGCCCAGGCGGCCGGCAGCCGGCCTTCTGGCAGGTCGAGCAGGGTGACGGTCAGCTCGGCGCCTGGCAGGAACGCCGCGGCGGCCTGCCGCGCCTCGAGCTGGCGGTCCGCGCTGCCGGTCAGCACGACGTAGCGCACCCGCAGCCCCGGCTGGCCCTCGGCCAGGCTCAGCAGGGTGCCGCCCGCGCCGATCTCGATGTCGTCCGGGTGCGCGCCGATGGCCAGGACCGACAGGGTCCGGTCCGCCGGCGGGCCGAGCCGGAGCGGCAGCATCAGCCGCCGGTCCCTGGTACCGGCGCTGCTGACTTGGCGTCGGAGAGCGCGTAGCCGAGCGGCTCGACGCCGGCCGACCTGTCGGCGTCCCAGATCATCCACGGGCAGTAGCCGCGGTGGTACATCTCGTCGAGCTGGGCGCGTTCCTTCACCGTGTCGGCGGGCGACCAGTAGCCCTTGTAGGGGTAGGCGAGCACGCCGCCCGTTGGCACCAGCCGCCGCATCAGCGCGTCCTCGACCAGGTCCTCGCCCTCGTTCAGGTAGTCGAAGATCTGCGGCCTGAGCACGAAGTAGCCGCCGTTCTCCCACTGCCGCAGGTCGCGCATCGGCGTGACCTGGGTGATGACCCCGTTGTCGCCGATGTCCACCACGTGATGCGAGGACTGCGGCGGCACCGCGAGCAGGCTGGCGACCGCGTCGCTCTGCTCGAACCTGCGGATGATGTCGGGCAGCGGCGCGTTGGTCAGCACGTCCGCGTAGTTGGCCATGAACATCGGCTCGTCCTGGACGAACCGCTTGACCCGGCGCAGCCGCTCGCCGATCGGCGAGTTCAGCCCGGTGTCCACGAAGGTGATCCGCCACTCGGAGATGTCGGTGCTGAACAGCTTGACCTCGCGCGCGCCGTTCTCCAGCACGAAGTCGTTGGACCTGGTCTCGTCGTAGCTGAGGAAGAAGTCCTTCACCGCGGACGCGCCATAGCCGAGGCAGAGCACGAATTCGGTGTGCCCGTAGTGCGCGTAGTAGCGCATGACGTGCCACAGCAGCGGCCGCTCGCCGACCATCGCCATCGGCTTGGGCGCGCTGCTGGCCCCGTCGCGCATCCGCATCCCGAGGCCGCCGCAGAACAGCACTACTTTCACGTCGCGCTCACCTCAGACGACTTCCAGCTCGGGGATCGGGAAGACAAGCCGGCCACCCCAGGACCTGACGTACGCAAGCTGCTCGCTGATCTCGGTCCTGAGGTTCCACGGCAGCACCAGGATGTAGTCGGGCCTGGTCTCCGCCAGCCGCTCCGGCGGGTAGATCGGGATGTGCGTGCCCGGCAGGAACATGCCCTGCTTCACCGGGCTCCGGTCGACGGTGTAGGAGAGCAGGTCGGCCCTGATCCCGCAGTGGTTCAGCAGCGTGTTGCCCTTGCCTGGCGCGCCATAGCCAGCCACGGTCTTGCCGTCCCTGGCCGCTCCGAGCAGGAACTCGAGCAGGTCGCTCTTGATCTTGAGCACGTCAGCGGCGAAGCCGAGATGCCCGGCCACGGTGTCGAGGCCGGCCGACCGCTCCGCCTCGAGCACCTCCTTGACCCTGGTGCTCGGCTCGCCCGCGGCCTCGGCCGGCTGTGCGTAGATACGCAGCGAGCCGCCGTGCGTGGCCAGCTCGTCCACGTCGACGACCCGCAGCCCGGCGGTCTCCAGCGCCCTCGACGAGGTGCGCAGGGTCAGGTAGGAGAAGTGCTCGTGGTAGATGGTGTCGAACTGCCGCCGCTCGATCAGCCGCAGCAGGTGCGGGAACTCCAGCGTGACCAGGCCGGTGTCCTTCACCAGGGCGCGCAGGCCGGCCGCGAAGCCGCGGATGTCAGGCACGTGCGCGAACACGTTGTTCCCGGCGACCAGGTCGGCCTTGCCGTGTCGGCCGGCGATGCGCTGGCCGGTCTCGGCGCCGAGGAACTCCACCACGGTCTCGATCCCGCGTGCCCTTGCCGTCGCGGCCACGTTCGCCGCGGGCTCGACGCCGAGCACCGGGACGCCTGCCGCCAGGAAGTGCTGCAGCAGGTAGCCGTCGTTGCTGGCGACCTCGGTGACCAGGCTGCCCGAGTCGAGGCCGAGCCTGTCGATCATCGAATCGGCGTACCGCTTCGCGTGCGCGACCCAGGAGTCGGAATACGAGGAAAAGTAAGCGTAGTCGGAGTAGATATCCTCGCCGGATACGTAGGCCGGGATCTGCACGAGCAGGCAGGAATGACAGATCCGCACGTGCAGCGGATAAAAGGGCTCGACCTGATCGAGCCGCTCAGCGGGCAGGTAGCTCTCGCACAGCGGCGACATGCCCAGGTCAACGAACGTCTGCGTGAGCGGTGCGTCACACAGGCTGCAGGCGTGCGGCGGCAATACGGCCCCCCTCCCCGAAAGCTCCCGGCCGGTCGAGGAATACGCTAACACGGATGTTTCGGATGAATCCGTGAATAAGCAAATGATGTTGCTGAACAAGCCGCAATCCGCCCGGCGAGCGCCTAGCCTGTTGCGGGCATCGTGACCGGGGAGGAGACGGGGCATGGCTGACGGGAAACGACCCGACCCGGTCGCTTGCCGGGCCTGCCGCAGCAGGACCGGCGAGCTGGTGCTGGACCTGGGCAAGCAGCCGGCCTGCGACTACTTCCCTGCGGTCGACGACCCTGGTCCGGATCCCGAGTACCCGCTGCAGATGTGGCTGTGCGGTAGCTGCGGGCTGGCCCAGCTGGCCGTGGACCCGACCGTGCCGGAAGAACCGCGCGGGGCCGAGCCCGCGGCACTGGTGGCGCAGGCCGCGGAAGCGGTCGGCCGGGTCGCGGCGGCCGGGCTGCTGGCGGCCGGCGGCACCGTTGCCGAGTACGGCAGCCCGCACGGCGGC
>JASHQL010000200.1 GCA_030039155.1 Streptosporangiaceae bacterium
CAACCAAGACGGCCGCAAACCGCGATCCCGGCAGCGGTGAGGCCTGAACCGTGCCGAGCCAGCGGCCAGGCATGGCGCACCGTTGTGACACGAGCACGGTCACTCAACTCGACGCTCGCCCCGGCTGTCCGCACTCCTGGCAGCAGCGGCGATCCGAGACGGCCAATCCGGCTGCGAGAATCGGTGCCGTGCCAGGAATGCGATCCGCAGCTGGCCGTCGGCTCGCGGGGATATTCAAATGGTGCGACGCTGACCAGGGCTGGGGCGTGATCACGTCACCTGAGCTGTCCGGTGACTGCTTTGTCCATTTCTCCGACATCCAGGCCGGCGGCTTCAGGACGCTGCACGCTGGGCAGCAAGTCACCTTCGACTACGAGGCCCCTGGCTTCTCGCAAGACAGCTGTCGGTTCCGAGCTCTCGCCGTCTGGCCGGACGCATCGTCGCCAGCAACACAATGAGCCCGCCTGGTTGCGGCAGGACCGGACGTTCTGCGGCTGCGGGCCAAGTTACCGGACGGGCTTTCCCGGCAAGGTCGCGGAGGCTACCTGGCTGGCGAGTTCCATATGTCGACCTTGACGCTGCCGTCGGGGCCATCCACCGCTGCTACCGTTCGCCCGTTTGGGCTGAACGCCAGCACGTATCCTCCGGTGCCGTGTTGCTCGGCGAGTTGTGTCTCCGCGCCATTTGCATGCCACAGCAGGACATCTGCGGTGGTGCCGTCGCCGATGGCGAGCAGGCGCCCGTCAGGGGAGAATTCGACGGCCTCGATGTCAGCTCCGGCCGTGCGTGTCGGCGTTGAGAGGAGTTTGCCGGTCGCGGTGTCCCAGAGATACGTATCGCCGCCAACGCTGCCTGCCAGCAACTTTCCGTTCGGGCTGATGGACAGACCGAAAAGACTCAGTCCGCCGGGATCTTTGAACGAGCTGACTTCAGCATGGGTGGCGACGTCCCAGACGTGGATCCAGCCGTATCCGTCACCGGTGGCCACGAGCTTGCCATCACTGGTGATCGTCACGTCCATCGAGCCGCCGTTCTTGGGATCGGCCGGGAACGTCGTGAGCGTGCCCGTGGCCGTGTTCCACACATACGCGGCTCCGTTGGCGTCCGCCGCTGCAAGGAACCTCCCGTTCTCGCTATACGCAAGCGAGGTAAACCCTTCGCCTACGGTCGGCTCGCTCAGCTGCCCCGCTACCTTTCCCGTGGCCGTATTCCAGAAGTAGACGTTCCCCCTGGAGTCACCGGTTGCGAGCACACGGCCATCGGGGCTGAACGATTCCGAGTAGACCTCAGCCCCATCCGGATCCGTGAGGGTGAAGATCTTGCGGCGTGCATTCACGTCCCACAGGCCCGCACTTGTCTTCCCGTAACCATCAGCCATCAGGGCCTGGCCGCTGTCACTGACCCCAAGCGCGAGAACGCCTCGCGCAGCCGGAATGCCGAACAGGTCCGGACTTCGCGATCCGGCCGCCAGCGGCTGCCCGTGGCCATGACTAGCGTTGACGGCCAGGAGAATTCCGGTGACCAGCGCTGCCGACACAGCTACTCCGCCGCCGATGGCCAGCAGCGCCCGGCGCCGCCCGGCACCGGAGCGCGACCTCGCACGCACTGGACTGGCAGCCGGTCTCGGCATTGCCGGGGCTGCCGGGTGCCAGTCGGGAGGTGCCGGCGACGGCAGGTCAGCAGAGGGTGAGCGAGCTGGCCCAGCCGGACGGAGATCAGGCGGAGGCATAAACGTAGGCGCAGGGGCATGTGCAGCTGCGGCAGGCATCGCGGCATCCTGATCAGTCACGCCAAGCGCCGCAGCGATCTCCGCGACGGCCCAGGCACATGCCTCTGGCAAGATCATGCTGGCCCCGGCGAACGCGGAAATGGCTAGCCGGGTCGCCGTCGCAACGTCCAGCCCGCGCGAGATCTGCTCACGGAGACTGCGGGCAACATCGGCCTCGGCTGCGGCGACCAGCAGCCGGACAGCCTTCGGCGCGTCCGGCAGCAAGTCCGCCAGCAAGCCCGACATTGCGTCGGGACGCGACAACACCTCGGGCCCGTACTCCGTGACGATGGCCCCCAGCGCCCCGCGGACCTCGCTGGCATCAGCAAACGGCAACTCGGCCATGCCCTGTCCTTCTTGCCTCAACCCCGATCATGTAGCGCCCGGTCAGACGATCCCGCCATCTGCCGCGTGCCATGATCGCTCACCCTCATCTCGGGCCTGGACGGGCCAAGAACACAGGCAGCTTGCCCTGCATCAGCCATCGGCCCCACCTGACCGGCCGAGCGCGCCCGGCCAAAGCACAGGCGGGCCGGTCACGTCGACACACCATAGACGCCCGGCCTCACCCCGCCGTTGTCAGCTTTGACGACGCACGCCCACGCCGACGTCCCGCGATAACCAACAGCACCTCGACAGCCCGCCTGCGGCAAGACAGTGTGTGCGCCTAGCGGAGCTGTCGGACTGGCATGCGATCCTGAGCGCAGCCGGGAGGAGGTGCCGCATGAGCAGCTACGAATGGGCCGCGGTGCAGGACGCGCCGGTAGAGGAACTGTTCCCAGGCATCCGGGCTCGC
>JASHQL010000201.1 GCA_030039155.1 Streptosporangiaceae bacterium
CACGGCCTTTACGAAGGTCGTTAACCGCTTGAAAGGTCCGCGGAGGCACCGGCAGGCGCACTCAGTTCGCCGCGACCCGGGCGCCCGTCAGCGCCGGCAGTGCTAGCCCGGCTGGCCGAGGCGGGCGGCGATCTTGGGGGCCGTCTCGCGCACCCACGCCTCGGCGCGCGGCAGCACGTCCTTGCCGCCCTCCTCCCACATCCTGCGCCACACCGGGTCCAGCTCGGCCGAGGTGCGCGAGTCCTGGTGATAACGGCGCGCCACCTGGACGGCCAACGGCGCCAGGTCCGCGCGCTGCCGCGCCGTCAGGCCGTAGGCGTCCGCGAACACCGCCACCCGGTGCGGGATGTCGGCGTCCGCCAGCGCCGGCGGGCGGTCCCGCGGATCGCCCAGCCTGAGCGGCGCCCAGAACCACAGCGCGTTCACGAGGTCGTAGAGCCGGCTCGTCGGCCTGGCCAGGTCGAAGTCGATCAGCGCCACGGGCAGCCGTCGCGGAACATCACATTGCCCAGGGCGTAGTCGCGGTGGCTGACCAGCTCGGCACGCTCGGTGACCCGTCCGGAGTTGGCCGGAAATCCGCCCCACACCGCGCCAGGCGGCGGCACCCACCCGGCCGACGCCTCGTGCAGCGCACCGACCAGCCGGGCCAGGGCGACGAGCACGTCGTCGCCAGCCGCCTCCGGCGGCAGCGGGTGACGGTGCACCTCACCAGGGACGAAAGACAGCACCTCGCGGCCGCGCTCGTCGACGCCCAGCGGAAGCGGCGCGCCGGTGAACCCGGCGTCGCGCAGGTGCGCCAGGTACGCCTGCACGGTCAGGCTGAACGGCCGCAGCGGCCGCCGCACCGTGTCACCGAGCCTGACGATCCCCTGAGTCTCGCTCCCGCCAGTCAGCGGCTCGCCGTCGCTCATACCGCGGCAGCCTAACCGCGGCCACGCGCCGGGCCATCGGCGTCGGCGGGCCGCCGGCCCGCAGCCGCGGATCTTCTCCGGGCGCGAAGATATCCGGTAACGACAGCGTGTAGCTGGTGGGCGCGGTCTGGACGCGCCGGCCCTGGGGTTGTGCGTGAGCCGTGTTCAGGGTTGAATCACGACACTTGTTCTGCCGCGGAGGTTCGGGGAGCGGTCGCGTGCTCGGATCAGGCTTGCCGGCGGTGCCGTCGCTGGGGTCGCGGCTGCCTGCCGCGCCGCCGGTCAGGTCGTACCCGCCCGGCCTGCGGCCGGCACCTGCCTGGCGGGCGGCCGGCCGCAGGTCGGCGGTCAAGCTGCGGGTCGGCCCGGCCCTGTACTCGGTGATGCGGCCGGGCGAGCAGATCTGGGCCGGCGTGCTGGCCGAGACAGAACCCCGCTGGCGGGTCCGGGCCCGCCAGGTCCTGGCGCTGGCCGTGGTGGCGGTTCTCGGTGCCGCCGTGCTGCACCGGGCCTGGCCGGCGTTCGCCGAGCCGACCCTCGTCGGCGCCGCCCTCGGCATGCTCGGGCTGGGCAGTTGGCAGCGCCGGCACGTGTTTCTCGCGGTGACCGACCGGCAGGTCATCGGCATCGAGATGAAGAACGACGGGCCGGCCCGGGTGCTGTTCGCCGCTGCGCGGGACTCCGCCCGCGTCTCAGGGTCGGTAGCGGGCCTGCCCGGCGGCGCAGCGATCACCTATCGCGGGCCGAGCGTGCCGGCCAACGGCATGTGGCTGCTGGCGAGCGGGCGATGGCGGCACGACCTCGACGAGGTGGTGGCTTCCCTGCGGGCCGGCGGCTCGGTTGTGCAGCACTACCGGCGGCCGATGCCACGGCCGCAGGCCGTCACCGGCTCAGCCAGTACGCCGGGCCGCCGCACGTACTGCACATCCCGCTATCGGCAAGATCGCTAACAGCCACACCGCGGCGGGAGCGACAGACATGGGCGCCACCGCGATCAGTCCCGGCTAGCTGCCAAGGTCGGTCCTGATGTCGTGACCGAGTTCCTGCCGTAGTTCATCCTCGACAAGCGCCCATCCGGGCCCAAGGGCCCCTGTCAGGGCGGCCTTCAGCAGGTCCGCCGCGTCGCCGACTTGATCGGCTAGCTGCCGCACTTCGGTCAGTGTCCGCGCCGTGACACTGACATCGTGAGACTGCCGGCCGGCGCGCAGCGTGACCATCACCCCGCCGGGCCTGGTGGCCCAGGCGTTATGGATTACCCGGTTCCTTCGCCTGTTCGCCTCGCGGCACGCCTGCAGCGCGGCAAGCAACCGCTCTCGGGCGGACTCCGCGATACCGGTGTGGTGCCTGGTGATCTGCTCGCAGTCATCGATCAGCGCGGCTGCCGCCCAGCGGCCGTCGACCACGGCGGCGTACTTGCTGCCGACCAGCGCGCTGAACGCCGCCCGCAGGGTTCGCTCCAGATAGGCCGACTCAAGGACGACGCCGCCCAGCGCGTGCTGCAACTTGTCGACGTCCACGCAATGGAGCATCGCAGCAACATGGCGCAGCCACCACCGGCCGCAGCGGGCCGACGGCGCCAGATGCGGGCGTCTGTCCTGCCGGCTGACCTTGCCGATAGCATGCCCGGCGTGCGGTTGCATTTCGACGACGATGGCTTCGATGGCCAGCTGCAGCGCAGTGTCGGCAAGGCCGATTCGGGCATGGCCAATGTCGGCGAATGCCTGACGATCGCCTCGCAGATCGCGCCGGGTGACCGGCAAAGCTGGTACCAGGCCTGGTATGCGTTCGGTACCCGGCTGCGGGAACAGGCTGATGCCGCGATGGCCGCAGGCCATGCGGTCAGCGCGCGGGGAGCTTACCTGCGGGCCTGCGAGTACTTCAGGCAGGCGTTCTTCTTCCACCGCGATGACCTGGACGGGCCGGAGCTGCGGGCGGCCTATCCGGCCAGCGTGCAGGCATTCCAGGCCGCAGTACCGCTGCTCGGTCATCCGGCGACTGCCCTGTCCGGCGCGGTGTCGGGGTACCTGTTCTGGCCCGCCGGGCCCGCCGGGCCGCGGCCGGTGATCCTGCACATAGGCGGCTATGACGGCACGGCCGAGGAACTGTACGCATCGGCCGGGCCCGCCCTTGACCGCGGTTACGCCTTCGCCGCCGTTGACGGCCCCGGCCAGGGCTCGATCCTCTACGACCAGCGCGTCCCGATGCGGCCTGACTGGGAGCACGTCGTACCCGGGATGGTCGACAGCCTGCTCACCCGCCCGCAGGTCGACCCGCGTAAGGTCGTGCTGGCCGGCCGATCGTTCGGCGGTTTCCTGGCTCCCCGCGGGGCGGCCGGGGAGCCTCGCCTCGCCGCCATGATCGTCGATCCCGGCCAGTACGACCTCGGAGCATCGGTCCGCGGCAGGCTCGGCGACCTGGCGGCGCGGGTCCATGACCCCGCGGCCGATGAGCAGTTCAGCTCGCTGCTCACGCTGCCCAACCTGAAGGCGCTGCTGGCGCCGCGGATGGTGACCCACGGCGCTGTAAGCGTCCGCGCCTACTTCGCGGACATGCTCAGCTACACCAACGCCGGCACCGTCGCCCGCATCACCTGCCCCAGCTACGTCACCGACAATGAGACTGACCCGGTGTCAACCGGCCAGGGCAGGGAACTGTTCGACCACCTCACCTGCCCCAAGCAGTTCCGGCTGTTCACCAGGGCCGAAGGAGCCGAAGGGCACTGCGAGGGCATGGCGCCGATCGTCTTCTGGACCGCAGCCCTCGACTGGCTCGACGAAACCCTCGGCGACGGTTAGCCGGTCAAGCATGAAACGGCATGCCGCCCGGCGCGCCGCGTCCGCGGGCGGCCTGCCGGTCCTCTCACCGAGGCGTCGGCTCTGCCGACTGGTGGAGCGCGGGCGCCTGGCTACGCGGCTGCAGCCGACCGTCTGACGATGCGGTGTGCCTTGGCCCGGACGGTGCTGGCGAGCGGGATGCCTGACTCCAGCAGCCGCCGCATCTGGGCAGCGTCCGGTCCGGTGGCGAGGTCGCAGACGCGCACGCCGTGGCCGGGGCGGCGCACGATCGTGATGGGGTCGCCGGCCGACACCACGCCGGGTTCGCGGACCTTGAGCATCGCGCCGACCAGGCCGGTGGTGTTGAACCGGGTGTGGAAGTGGTCGATGCCGATGCGCATGGACAGGTTCTGGCAGGGATTCCTGGGCATCCGCACCTCGAGCAGGGCCGTGCCGACCCGCCACTGTTCGCCGATGGCCGCGCCGCTGACGTCGAGGTCCTCGGTGCGCAGGTTCTCCCCGAACAGCCCGGCGGGGATGGCCCGGCCGAGCTGAGCGGCCCACCAGCTGGCGTCCTCTGCGGCGTAGGCGTAAACCGCCCGGTCGGCACCGCCGTGGTGCGGGTCGAGCCGGCGGTCGCCGGCCAGCCCGTTAACCGTGACCCGCACGGGCCCCTCGACTGGTTGCTTGTCGATCGCGGTGTCGTGGAAGTAGCCGCGGCGAACCCGGTGGACGACGGTGACCGCCACCAGCCGCGGCTGGCTTGTCATGGCATCCCGCCAGCCGAGGCGGCGGCCGGCATCCGCCGGTTCAGCGCCCGGGTGGTGCGGATTCTCGGAGCGCACTGCCGGTCAGGATGTGCCCGTCCGCCGCGCCTAGGTGCAGCACGCCGAAGCCCATCGGCCAGGTCGGGTGCCGGCAAACGGCCGCGCTCGCTGCTCATCGCCCCACGGTAAGCACGCCATCGCCGTCAGCCAAGACCGTAGAACGCCAGCCGATGTCGCCAGACAGACAACATCCCGCAGCCGCGATCCAGTCGGGTTCCGAGACGCCGCAGGCCGCGCGCGGCATGCGAGGGGTGGCCCCGCGCCGGGGCAGG
>JASHQL010000202.1 GCA_030039155.1 Streptosporangiaceae bacterium
CGCTCCAGGCGGGATCGTCTCGCCGGCTCCGGACCGGCCGCTGACCGCCCGCGCCGCGGCCGCGCCGCAGACCTCGCCCTGCACCGTGAACGCGAATCCGCCGTCTCTCGCGACCTGGCCGATCCCCGGCATCGGCCCGGCAGCTGGCGGACGGGCACCAGATGCCCCGCCGCCCAGCAGATCGCCAAGGGCAACCGCGATGAGCACGGCTAGCACTGGACCGGCCGCGCCGAGCGCGATCAGCCGGCCGGTGGACAGCCTGCGGCCGCGGCGGCGCCGCGGTGGCGGCTGGTACCCGCCGCGGAACTGGTGTGTGGTCATGCCGTGCTCCTGCCCAGACACGTGCCGCTCGGTAGGACGCGCGGTCACGGCAGCCGCGCGCCGATAATGGAGTATCGCCTGCCTGGCCGGAATAAGGGAGCCACCGTGGAGCTGCGGCCCGACATAGCCGGGCACCTGGACCGGCTCGCGGCCGGGCTGCTTGACATCGTGCGGTTGCGCGGGCTGTACCTGTACGGCTCGCTGACCACCGGTGACTTCAGCCAGGCCCGCAGCGACATGGACATCATCGCGGTGCCGGAGCAGCCGCCGGACGACGCGGTGCTTGCGCGGCTCACCCGCATGCACACCGAGCTGGCCAGCGCCGGCGCCGAGTTCGCGCGGCTGAACTGCCTCTACGTCCCGGCCGGGATGCTTGCCGACGCCGCGGCGCTGCACTCCTACTGGTATGGCGACCAGTTCACCCAGTGGCAGCTCAAGGTGATGACGATGGCCGAGCTCGCGCACTCAGGACGGGCGCTGTACGGGCCATGGCCGCCCGCCGGGCTGCGCGAGGTGAGCCTGCCCGAGCTGCAGGCTCACATCAGGGAGATGCTCGACGACTACTGGCGGGAGATGATCGCCGAGCCGGACATCTGGCTGGAGGACACCTGGGTCGACGCCGGCCTGGTCACGCTGCCGCGATCGGCGGCGGTGCTGCGGGACGGTGAGCTGATCACCAAGTCGCAGGCCATCGGCCGGCTGCGGGAGTTCGGCGTGCCAGCCTGGCTGGCCGAGCAGATCCGCAGCCGCCGGGCCGGCGCGCAGCCGTCGCTGACACCCGAGCAGCGGGTCGCCAGGGCCGACCTGGCCAGGCAGATCATGGCCGACGGCGCGGCCCGGCTGACCGCGGGCTGAGCAGTCGCGGCCGACAGCAGTCGCCGTCGGCCGCAGTCGCCGCCGGCCGGCAAGCCGCAGCGCGCCTGGCCTACTCGGTCGGCCTTGTCTGCTGGCCCTGGCTGCCCGAGCTGCCGGTTCCTGGCGAGAACACGCCTGCCTGGCGGAACGTCGGCGCGGTCGCGGTCGGGCTGTCCGGCCTGACCGTCGCCGGGTACACCGGCGTGGCCGAGTAGCCTGGCTCGTCCGGGAACTGCGAGGTCTGGAACTGCCCTGGCGAGGTCGGGAAGCCCTCCTGGCTGACGTCGGGGGCCGGCGCCGGGCTCGGCGCGCTGTAGTCGTCGTAGTACTGGTCAGCCTGCACGTCCCTGGCCCCGAGCAGCGAGAACCGGCCGCTGGTGAGCGCGCCCACGAAGATGAGCAGGCAGCCCACGCCGGTAAACAGCGCGACCGTTTCCAGATAGGTCCGCTCGCTGCTGGTGCCCCAGATGATCGGGCTGCCAGGCAGGATCGACGTCTGCTTCAGCACGATGCTGGTGAAACTCGCGCCGGCGACCAGCCAGCCGCCGCCCAGCGCGCCGAACACGCCGCCGATGACGCCGACCGCCCGCGACCTTGTAGCGAGCGCGAGCAGCCCGCCGATCACCGCGACCGCGCCTGGCACGATCGACAGGTAGAGGCGGCCGGTGTTATACGCCCACGCCTTGTCCGGGGTGTAGCCGAAATGCACGTACGGCCCGACGAACGGGCCGAGCCCGGCCCACAGGCCGAGCAGTATCAGGAGTACCCCGCATACTCCGCCGCGACTGCGGGGAATCCTGCCGAGAGCTGCCATGGGTTCCACTCCCTGCGTAATCGGTTGATTAAGACTTGCACAAGTCGCGCACTCCCCGTGCACGGCCATATGCAAAGTGCTGGTAAATCGCCTCAGAAGACCTGTTCACGCGTGACCTGAATGCGCTGAGCAGCAGGTATGGTCGCGCACGTGGACGTCAGGAGGCTGATTCCGCGTACCGATGCGGTGCTTGCCGACGCCAGACTCGCAGACGCAGAGCAGCGGCTCGGCCGGCCGATGGTGCTGGCGGCAGTCCGCGCGGCGCAAGAGCAGGCGCGGGCCGGCGCGATCGAGCCTGGCGAGGTACCCGAGGTAGCGGTCGCGAGCCTGCCGGCGACCGCATCCTCGCTGACGCCGGTGCTCAACGCGACCGGGGTGGTGCTGCATACCAACCTGGGCCGGGCGCCGTTGTCAGCCGCGGCGCGCGCCGCGGTGCAGGCAGCAGCAGGCTGCACGGACCTTGAATACGACCTGCCGACCGGTACCAGGGGCAAGCGCGGCCGCGGCATGCTGGCGTCGCTGCTGGCCGCGGTGCCGGCCGCCGAAGCCGTGCACGTGGTGAACAACAACGCGGCGGCGCTGGTGCTGGCCGCGACGGCGCTGGCCGCTGGCAAGGAGATCCTGGTCAGCCGCGGTGAGCTGATCGAGATCGGCGACGGCTTCCGGCTGCCCGACCTGATCGAGTCCACCGGCGCGCGGATCAGGGAAGTCGGCACCACCAACCGCACCACCGCGGCCGACTACGCGGCCGCGGCCGGCCCGCAGACCGGCTTCGTGCTCAAGGTGCACCCGTCCAACTACCGGATCGAAGGGTTCACCGCCAGCGCGTCGGTCGCTGAGCTGGCCAATCTCGGCGTGCCGGTGGTCGGTGACATCGGGTCAGGGCTGCCGCACCCGCACCCGCTGCTGCCCGAAGAGCCGGACGCCACCAGCTGGCTGAATGCCGGGGCCGCGCTGGTCACCGCGAGCGGGGACAAGCTGCTCGGCGGCCCGCAGGCAGGCCTGCTGCTCGGCCGCGCCGAGGTCGTGGCGCAGCTGGCCAGGCACCCGCTGGCCAGGGCGCTGCGGGTGGACAAGCTCACCGTCGCGGCGCTCGAGGCAACGCTGGTCGGCCCGCAGCCGCCGGTCGCGGCGGCG
>JASHQL010000203.1 GCA_030039155.1 Streptosporangiaceae bacterium
CCGTGCGGCCGCACCGCTCGGCGCGGAGGCCAGCCCGGCCAACGGCGCCAAGCCGATCGGCGGCCTGGCCATCGCCGGCTGCCTGCTCGCCGCGGCAGGCGTGATCATCACCAGGCGCAGCCTGGCCAGGCGTCGCGCGACCGCGGCCGCCAGGCACAAGAGCGACTGACCGCAGGCAAGATCGGGCCGGCCAGGCGGGGGGGTACCTGGCCGGCCCTTACTCACGGCCGTGCCGACCTACGCGGACCCCGAGGTCGGCACGGCTCGGTGGTGCTGAGCGGCGCCAGCTGCCGACTGCCAGGTCCGCGCCTCCCGGCAGCTCATCCGCGTCCGGCAGCCGACGCCGCCCAGGTCTCTACTGCCCTGGCGGGCGCCCCCCGGTCATCCGGACTTGCTGCCAGAGCCTGCCGGCTCCCTGGCACCGTCCGAATTCCCCGAGACGACCTTGCGGGTGCCGAGCGCCGCCCTGAGCCGCTGCCCTGGGCTGGTGCTGGTGGCCGGCCCGGCGACTCGCTCGGCCGGCGCGGTGTCGTCGCGCTCGGCCTGCGCCCTGGCGCCGGCGCGCTCGGCAGCGGCCAGCTCGGCGTCCCTTGCCGCCACGATGCTGAGCCGGCCGAGCGACACTGCCGCGACGAACACGATCACGACGCCGAGCCCGGCGAAGAAGCCGATTTGCTCGGTCACCCTAGCCACTGTGCCGCCGACCGGCGTGCCCTGAGCGGGCAGCTTGCTGGTCCACAGCGCGGCCAGCACGGTGCCGACCGCGAACCAGGCACCGCCGATGGCAGCTAGCCAGGCGCCGAACATCGCCGTCGGCCTGAGCTTGCTGAGCGCCATCACCAGGCCGCCGAGCAGCACCGCGGCGGCCGGCAGCACCTCGAGCCAGATCCGGCCGTTGTTCAGCTGCCAGGCAGCGTCCGGGGTGTAGGCGTAGTGGAAGTACGGGCCGATGAACGGGACAAGCCCGCCCCACGCACCGAGCAGGATCAGCAGCAGTCCGCTGGCGGCGCCGCGGCTTCGCCGCACCCGCAGCAACGCGGTCATCTCACATCACTCCCAGCGCAGGCTAAGGGGAGGTAGAGCCTGCCGGCCGCAGCTACCCTGCCGCGAACGCGTTATGCACTCAGATTTGCGCAGCATTTCTGTGGCCGGCCGGCACGTCGACGGCGAGCGCGCCCGCGCGCCAGTCGGGTAGCTCGGCGAGCACCTCGCCGCCGGCTCCGACCAGCCCGGCCCAGCCGGGAAAGTCCTCGTCGTCGGTCGCGCCCTGCTGGGTGGACACCGCAAGGAACTGGCCTGGCCCGAGCAGCCGCCTGGCATCGTCGAGCACGCTGCCGTGCCACCAGTCCAGGCCAGCCCGCCAGTCGTCGGGACTGATCCGCCGCGGACCGTACAGCCCTGGCGCTGCCGGGCCGAGAATCAGCTCGCTGCCGGCCTGGTAGGCAGCCGCAGCCCCGATCTCGGCACAGACCGCCATGGCACATGTCGTTCCCGCAATGGTGAAGCTTGCGGCCCTCGGCCCAGCCCGGAAGTTTCCTGGCTCGCCCTCGCCCAGGTGCTGCTTGCGGTGTACCACCTGCACCGCGCCCGCGGCCGCCACCGGCTGGGCGATGTACGGCGCGCCGCCGTCGCCGGCCGCCTCGGCCAGGCCGAAGCAGACGGCAGGGCCGTCGGCGGTCGCGGCTGCCAGCGCGGCGACCGCCGGGTGGTCAAGCGCGATGGCGGCGGCCGGCCGGTACCCGGTGAGCGACATCTCCGGCAGCAGCACCAGGTCACACCGCTGCGCCGCGCCCTCGCGCAGCAACGCAAGATGCCTGGCCAGGTTCTTCTCGATGCCGCCCTTCTGGCAGTTGACCGAGGTCAGCAGCACCCGCATCGTGCTACCCGGCGGCCAGGAAGCCGACCTTCTCCTTGACCAGCGCGAGCGTCCGGCTGGCGATCTCGGTGGCCCTGGCGGCGCCGTCGGCGAGCAGCTTGTCCAGCTCCGCCCGGTCGGCAAGCAGCGCCTGCGTCCGCTCCCTGATCGGGCCGAACGACGCCACCACCAGCTCGGCCAGCTCCTGCTTGAACGTGCCGTAGCCGGCGCCCGCGTAGCGCTGCTCCAGGCTCGCAATGCTGTCACCGGACAGCGCCGAGTAGATACGCAGCAGGTTGGTGACGCCCGGCTTCTCCGCCTCGTCGGCACGCACGTCGCCGGACAGGTCGGTGACCGCGCGCATGATCTTGCGGCGGACCGAGGCCGGGTCCTCGAGCACGTCGA
The DNA here is from genome assembly GCA_030039155.1 of Streptosporangiaceae bacterium. Lineage (GTDB taxonomy): Bacteria > Actinomycetota > Actinomycetes > Streptosporangiales > Streptosporangiaceae > JOPF074. The sequence continues at coordinate 2,261 of JASHQL010000203.1, forward strand.
TGATGCCCTGCGGCGACGACGCCGACTTGCTCATCTTGATCGACGGATCCTGCAGATCGGTGATCTTGGCGACCTCCGGCAGGATGTACGGCCCAGGCACCACGAAGGTCTTGCCGAACCTGTGGTTGAACCGCTGCGCGAGGTCCCTGGTCAGCTCCAGGTGCTGGCGCTGGTCCTCGCCGACCGGCACCTGGTCGGTGTCGTACAGCAGGATGTCGGCGGCCTGCAGGATCGGGTAGGTGAACAGGCCGACGCTGGCTGCTTCCGCGCCGCCCTTGGCCGACTTGTCCTTGAACTGGACCATCCGGCTGGCCTCGCCGAAGCCGGTGATGCAGCCGAGGATCCAGGCGAGTTCCGCGTGCGCCGGCACGTGGCTCTGCACGAACACCACGGACCTGGCCGGATCGAGCCCGGCCGCGAACAGCTGTGCCGCCGCCACCCTGGTCCTGCGCCGCAACTCGGCCGGCTGCTGCGGCAGCGTGATCGCGTGCAGGTCGACCACGCAGTAGACGGTGTCGTGCGTCTCCTGCAGCGCCACCCACTGGCGCAGCGCGCCCAGGTAGTTGCCGATATGGAAGGAATCGGCGGTCGGCTGGATGCCGGAGAACACGCGGGGCCTGGACATGGCAGGCAGTGTAGTAACCGGCATGCCAATGCCGCGTCACGGCACCGCCAGCGCGCGGCCAAGGTGTCGTATCCGAGGTTTCTGGCCGGACCACCCCAGATAGACACTTCCAGTGTGGCTTCCTCGGCCATGAACACCGACGCCACATCCCCGGCGACCGGAGATGCCAGTCCGGCGCGCGCCGGGGGCCTGGCGGCGGCATTGCGGTACGCCCCCGCCCTTGTGGCGGCAGCGGCGATGACCGTCCTCGGCCTGTGGGGGCTGGCCCGCCATTCGGCCATGGGCAACGACGAGGTGGCGACCCGCTGGGCCGCCAGGCTCAGCCTGGGCCAGCTCGTGCACCTGCTCAGCCACCTGGACATCGTGCACGGGCTCTACTACCTGCTGATGCACGCCTGGATGGCGGTCGGCAGCTCGCCGGCCGTGATGCGCGTGCCTTCGGTGATCGCGATGGTCATCGCTGCGGCACTCATGGCGATACTCGGCCAGCGGCTGACCGGTTCAGCCTGGGCCGGGCTGTTCGCCGCCCTGATCATGGCGCTGACGCCGTTCGTCAGCTTCTACGCGCAGACCGCGCGCTCGTACGCCCTGGTCTATGCCTGCGTCCTCGGCCAGACGCTGATCCTGGTCCATGCCCTGCGAGCCGAGCGCGCCGGGCCGCTCGGCCGCAAGACGGCACGCTGGTGGCTGGCTTACGGCGCGCTGGTCACGCTCGGCGCCTACCTGAACGAGATGGCGCTGCTGGCGCTTGGCGCGCATGCGGTCACCGTGCTGCTGACACGCTATGGCCGCCGGGTCGCAAGGCACTGGCTGGTCGCCGCGTCGCTCGCGTTCCTCGCTACCACACCGCTGCTGACGGTCAGCGGCCTGCAGCACGCTGAGGTCTCCTGGATCCCCCGGCCGCGCCTGCATGACGTGCGGCTGCTCTACCACGACTACTTTGGCGCAACTGCCATATCCGCCTTGCTGGTCCTCGGCTGCGCCGTCATCGCGGTGCTACCGCCGCTGCGCCCGGCGCAGCAGCCGCACGGCCGCGGCACGACGGCCGCCGCCGGGCAGCCAGCGGAGCCGTGGTGGCGCGGCGGCATCTCGGTGCCCTCGGTGGCGGTGCCGTTGCTGCTGGTCCCGGCCGGGCTGCTGCTTGCCGAGTCCTGGGTCGGCCGGCCGCTGTACCAGGATCGTTACGTCTTCTACGGTGAGGCCGGTGCCGCCTTGCTGGCCGGCGCCGGCGTTCTCAGGGTGGGCCGGTGGCTCGCTGCTGCCAGCCGGCGCAGGGAACTGGTCATCCTGCCGGGGCTGGCGGTGTGCCTGGCGGTGTTGCTGCTCCAGTTCAGAGCGCAGCAGTTCACCCGCACCCCGATGAGCCGGGCATACAACTTCGGCGGGCCGTCGGTCTACGTGGGCGCGCACGCCCACCGCGGCGACGGCGTCATGTTCCTCGGTACCTACTTTCGCAAGGCAGAACTCGGCTACCCGTACGACTTCCGCAAGACAACCGATTTCACGCTTGCGGTATCGCCGGCGGCTGCCGCGTCCTATGAGGGGATTAATAAGAGTTTCGCCGCTATATATCCGCTGATGCTGCAGTACCGGCGGATCTGGGTGATCGGCCAGCAGCCGTCGCCGACCCGAGGCCTTTGGGCGCAACGGCAAGAGAGCCGGGTGCTGCTCAGCCGCTTCACTCGGGTCACGCTGCGCGGCTACAAGGGGATCTGGGTCACGCTCTGGGTCCGGCGCTGATCGCTAGCCGCCGGGCGGCCCGATTCCCGGCGGGCAGAACAAGAAGTCGCAGACGTCGCCGGCCGGCCTGCCGCACGGCACGAACTGCTGGTCAAGGCGCCGCATCGGGTCGCGAGCCTGGTCGAAGTCGGAAAGCGGGCGCAGCCCGCCGGGTCCGACGCACCAGCCGCGGTACCTGGCGGCGGCGAAGAAGCCGAACATCGCGGCTACGTCATCGGGGCGATGGCGCTGCTCCAGCTCGGTCAGCACGACCGGCCGGCTGCGCCGCAGGATCTTCGAGGCGCCGCAGAAGACCTGCTGCCCGTGCCGCTCGACGTCGCACTTGATGAACGACACCCGGCGCTCGTCTGCCAGCAGGTCATCGAGCGTGCTGACCGGCACCAGGAAGGTGTCCTG
>JASHQL010000204.1 GCA_030039155.1 Streptosporangiaceae bacterium
GTGAGGCGCTGGCCGCAAGCCGTCCGGGGTTCCTACTGAGTTTCTGACCCGATTCCTGGCAGCGGTATCGCCCAAGCTGGCCCGCCTGGACAAATCCCATGATCATGTCTGCGCGAGGAGAGCACGCGATGCCGAACAATCAGTCAAGTCATGCCGATGCTGACCGGAACGCGAGGCCCGGCGGCAGCCGGGCCCTACAGGCGGTCCAGGTTGCGCTCGACCGCCGTGACAACGGCGGCGACGCCCAGGCCGAGGACGCCTGACATCGCCGCCTTCATGATCTCGAAGAGTTGGTCGGCTATGCCACGCTCAACTCTTCGAGATCATGGTGTGAGCTGGCCGGAGGCCAGCTCACTCAGCTCGGCGCCGGCGGCTCGTACCAATGGCGCGAGCTGCCGGCGCCGAGCTGAGCCGAGGCGGCTGACCGGCCCGGACACGCACACCGCGCCAAGGAGTTTGGCATCGGCCAGCACCGGCGCGCTGACGCTGGTCACGCCCGGCTCCCGTTCGGCGACGCTGGCGGCCCAGCCGCGCTTGCGGATCGCGGCAAGCTCGGATGCCGGCACCGCTGGGAACCGGTCGGCGTCATCCGACCAGGCGAGCAGCACCTTGCCGCCGGAGCCCGCGGTGAGCGGCAGCACCGCGCCGGCCGGCACGGTGTCCCGCAGCCGCGCGCCGGCGTCGCGGGCTGCCAGGCAGAGCCGGCTGTCGCCCGACCTGACGTACAACTGGACGCTCTCGCCGCTGGCCGCGTGCAGCCTGGCAAGTACCGGCTCGGCGAGCGCTGCCAGGTCCACCGCAGGGCCCGCGCTCGCGGCAAGCTCGGTCAGCCGCGGGCCGAGCCGGAACGCGCCTGAGCCGTTTCTTGACACCAGCCGGTGCTTCTCCAGGGCGACCAGCAGGCGGTGCGCGGTCGGCCGCGGCAGGCCGCTGGCCTCGGCAACCTCGCGCAGCGTGAGCGGCCCGGCGGACAGCAGGTCCAGCAGCAGCACCGACCGGTCCAGCACGCCGACCCCGGTGCTGACGATCTCGCCAGTTCGGTTGCCGCTACCGGACGGCCACACTAGAGTGTCCATATCTTGAACAGTCTATCTCATTATTCGAGACAACGGAAGCTGAGCCGTGACAGCACGCCTGTTTGACAAGGTCTGGGACCGGCACGTGGTGGCCACGCCGGCCGACGGGCCTGCGCTGCTCTACATCGACCTGCACCTGATCCACGAGGTGACCTCGCCGCAGGCGTTCGAGGGGCTCGAGCTGGCCGGGCGCAAGGTGCGGCGGCCCGACCTGACCGTGGCGACGATGGACCACGACACGCCGACGATCGCGATCGACAAGCCGATCGCCGACCCGCTCGCCGCCACCCAGGTGGACCGGCTGCGGCGGAACTGCGCAGCGCACGGCATCACGCTGCACGCGCTCGGCAGCCGCGAGCAGGGCATCGTGCACGTGATCGGCCCGCAGCTCGGGCTCACCCAGCCGGGCATGACCGTAGTCTGCGGCGACAGCCACACCTCGACGCACGGCGCGTTCGGCGCGCTGGCGTTCGGCATCGGCACCACCCAGGTCGAGCACGTGCTCGCCACCCAGACGCTGCGCCAGGTCAAGCCGGCCGCGATGGCGGTCACCGTGCAGGGCGAGCTGCCCGCCGCGTGCACCGCGAAGGACCTGGTGCTGGCCATCATCAGGACGCTCGGCGTGGGCGGCGGGGCCGGCTCGGTGATCGAGTACCGGGGAGCGGCGATCAGCGCGCTGTCGATGGAAGGGCGGATGACCGTCTGCAACATGTCCATCGAGGGCGGCGCGCGGGCCGGCCTGATCGCGCCGGACGACACCACGTTCGGCTACCTGGAGGGGCGCGCGCACAGCCCGAAGGGCGCCATGTGGGAGCGGGCGCTCGACGACTGGCGGACGCTGGCCACCGACGAGGGCGCCGCCTTCGACTCCGAGGTCTTCGTCGACGCGGCGGCCGTGCGGCCCGCGGTCACCTGGGGCACCAACCCGGCGCAGTCGGTCAGCATCGACGATACGGTGCCGGACCCGGCAGTGCTGGGCACGCCGGCGGAGCGGCAGGCGGCGCAGCGCGCGCTGACCTACATGGGCCTGACGCCGGGAACCCCGATCAGGGACATCTTCGTCGACACCGTGTTCATCGGCTCCTGCACCAACGGCAGGCTCGAGGACCTGCGCGCTGCGGCCGAGGTGGTGCGCGGCCGGAAGGTACACCAAGGCGTGCGCGCGCTCGTGGTGCCAGGGTCGGCCAGGGTCAGGGCCGAGGCAGAGGCCGAGGGCCTGGACAGGCACTTCACCGAGGCCGGCTTCGAGTGGCGGTACGCCGGCTGCTCGATGTGCCTGGCCATGAACGGTGACACCGTCGGCCCTGGGCAGCGCTGCGCCTCCACCAGCAACAGGAACTTCGAGGGCCGCCAGGGGCCGGGCGGGCGCACCCACCTGGTGTCGCCGGCGGTCGCCGCGGCCACCGCGGTGGCCGGTCACTTCAGCACGCCAGGAGAGCTGTGATGCAGAAGCTCAGCAAGATCACCGGAACTGCAGTCGCGGTGCCGCGCAGCGACATCGATACCGACCAGATCATCCCGGCGGCCTGGCTGAAGCGGGTCGAGCGCACCGGTTTCGCCGACGCGCTGTTCGAGGCCTGGCGGAAGGATCCTGGCTTCCCGCTGAACCAGCCGGGCGCCGACCAGGCCAGGGTGCTGGTCGCCGGGCCGAACTTCGGCTGCGGCTCGTCCAGGGAGCACGCGGTCTGGGCACTGCAGGACTTCGGCTTCCAGGCTGTCGTGGCGCCGGGCTTCGCCGACATCTTCCGCGGCAACGCGATCAGCGCAGGCCTGGTGCCAGCCCAGGTCACCGCCGCAGCCGCCGACCAGCTCGCCGATGCGCTGGCCGCCGACCCGGCGGCGCAGGTCGTCGTGGACGTGGCCGAGCGTACTGTCTCGATCGCGTCGGCCCGGATAGCAGTGCCGTTCGAGCTCGCCGACTTCGCGCAATGGCGGCTGCTCGAAGGGCTCGACGACATCGGCCTGACGCTGCGGCACGAGCAGGAAATCTCAAGCTTTGAGACACAGCGCGCGCCGTGGCTTCCGGTCGTTATGCCGACCGCGGCAAACTAGCGCGAGAAATGCGCTATGGTGTACCCGAACGAATGCCAGCACCCCACGGATCAGGCAGGACGCAGCGAGTGAAGTTCACCCAGGCGAGTCGCCGCAGGCACCTCGTACTTATTATCACGTAGCGCGAATCCCCTCGCGGGGGCTCGCGCTACCACCTCTTTGCCGGACGGCAGAGAGGTTTTTTGTTGGACACAGAAAAGCTATGAAGGCCAAGCAAATTGATATGACGTCCATGCACTTTGCGGTGCCGCAGTTTGGCTACCTCCGTAGCCGGCGCCGTTGGCGCAAGACGCCAAATTTCGAGTGAGAACAGAGGAGTCTTTGTGCAGCAGCTCACCGGGGCGCAGTCGCTCGTGCGCAGCCTCGAACAGCAGGGTGTCGAGGTGGTCTTCGGGCTGCCTGGCGGCGCCATCCTGCCCGCCTACGACCCGCTCCTTTCCTCGTCGCTGCGGCACGTGCTGGTCAGGCACGAGCAGGGCGCCGGGCACGCGGCCGAGGGCTACGCCTGGGCCACCGGGCGGGTCGGTGTGTGCATGGCGACCAGCGGGCCTGGCGCCACCAACCTGGTCACCGCGCTGGCCGACGCCTACATGGACTCGGTGCCGATCGTCGCGATCACCGGCCAGGTGCCGAGCGCGATGATCGGCAGCGACGCGTTCCAGGAAGCCGACATCACCGGCATCACGCTGCCGATCACCAAGCACAACGAGCTGGTGACCGACATCGAGCGGATCCCGGCCGCGGTCGCCGAGGCGTTCCACATCGCGTCGACCGGCAGGCCAGGCCCGGTGCTGATCGACCTGCCCAAGGACGTGCTGCAGGCCACCGCGCCCTGGCGGGCCGACCAGTGGCCGCCGCCGATGGACCTGCCAGGCTACCGGCTGCCAGGCCCGCCGAGCATGGCCGCGATCAGGGCCGCGGTGCAGTTGCTGCGCCGGGCCAGGCGGCCGGTGCTGTACGTGGGCGGCGGGGTGATCAAGTCGGACTCGCACGCCGAGCTGCTGCGGCTTGCCGAGATGGCACACGCGCCGGTCACCACCACGCTGATGGCGCGCGGCGCGTTCCCTGACAACCACCCGCTTGCCCTCGGCATGCCCGGCATGCACGGCTGCTACCCGGCGGTCGCCGCGCTGCAGGAGGCCGACCTGATCGTGGCGCTCGGCGCCAGGTTCGACGACCGGGTGACCGGCAAGCTTGCCGACTTCGCGCCGCGGGCGCGGATCGTGCACGCCGACATCGACCCGGCCGAGATCGGCAAGAACCGCAAGCCGGACGTGGCGATCGTCGGCGATCTGAAGCTCACCCTCGCCGGGCTGGCCGACACCATGGCCACCACTGGCGGGCCTCGGGGGGGTCCAGGGGGGTCGGCCCCCCAGGGCGGTGCAGAAGCTCCCGACACCGCCGCCTGGCTTGCGGTGCTTGACAACTGGAAGCGGCAGTTCCCGCTGCGCTACAGCCAGGACGCGGATGGCCCGCTGAAGCCGCAGCACGTGGTCGAGCGGCTGTCCGCGCTGACCGGCGGCGACGCGGTGGTGATCGCCGGGGTCGGCCAGCACCAGATGCACGCAGCGCAGCACTATTCCTTCAGCAAGCCGCGCAGCTGGATCAACTCGGGCGGCCTTGGCACCATGGGCTTCGCGGTGCCGGCCGCGATGGGCGCCCAGGTGGGCAGGCCAGGGGAGCTGGTGGTCGCGATCGACGGCGACGGCTGCTTCCAGATGACCGCGCAGGAGCTGGCGACCTGCGCGATCGAGAAGCTGCCGATCAAGGTGATGCTGTTCAACAACGGCTTCCTCGGCATGGTCAGGCAGTGGCAGGAGCTGTTCTACGACGAGCGCTACTCCGAGGTGGAGCTCGGCACCGCGATCCCCGATTACGTGAAGCTGGCCGAGGCCTACGGCTGCATCGGGCTGCGCTGCGAGCGGGCCGACGAGGTGGACGCGGTGCTTGACAAGGCGCTCGCGCCGGCCGACGTGCCGGTCGTGGTCGACTTCCGGGTGCACGACAGGGAGGGCGTGTTCCCGATGGTGCCGGCCGGCCAGCCGAACGACGCCATCGTGCTCGGCCCCGAGTTCACCGAGCAGGAGCAGCGCGCCGCGACCCGGCGGGACATGGGACGCGAGCCCAGCAACGGAGAGCCATCAATGATGAGAGAAAGAGTGACCAGCTGATGAGCACGCACACGCTGTCGGTCCTGGTGGAGAACAAGCCAGGCGTGCTGTCGCACGTCGCGGGGCTGTTCTCCAGGCGGGCCTTCAACATCTCCTCGCTGGCCGTCGGGCCGACGCAGGACGAGCGGGTCAGCCGGATCACCATCGTGGTGGACGGCGCGTCCACCCCGGTCGAGCAGGTGATCAGGCAGCTGGACAAGCTGATCAGGGTGATCAAGGTGGCCGAGCTCGACGCGGCCAGCACGGTCGAGCGCGAGCTCGCCCTGATCAAGGTGAAGGCGGAGCCTGAGCGGCGCAGCCAGCTGCTCGAGGTGGCAGAGGTGTTCGGCGCGAGCGTGGTGGACATGAGCCCGAGCACGCTGGTGCTCGAGGCGGTCAGCAGCCCGGGCAAGCTGGACGCGCTGCTGGCGATGCTGGACAGCTACGGCACCTGCGAGCTGGTCCGCACCGGCCGGATCGCGCTGGCCAGGGGCAGCGACGTGATCACCAAGGACGACACCGAGTCGTACGCTGCCGAGTCCGCCGCCTGACCCACGTTCCCATCAGTCAAACGATCTTTCCGAGAGGACGAAGCATCATGGCCACCGTCTACTACGACAGCGACGCCGACCTCAGCCTGATCCAGGGCCGCAAGATTGCCGTGCTCGGCTACGGCTCGCAGGGCCACGCGCACGCGCTGAGCCTGCGCGACTCCGGCTGCGAGGTCAGGGTCGGGCTGCCGGCCGGCTCCCGGTCCAGGGCCAGGGCGGAGGCGGCGGGCCTCACGGTAGAAGCGCCGGCCGAGGCCTGCGCGTGGGCTGACGTGATCATGGTGCTGACGCCGGACACCACGCAGCGGCGGCTGTACGCCGAGGCGATCGCGCCGAACCTGCAGAGCGGCGACGCGCTGTTCTTCGCGCACGGCTTCAACATCCACTTCGGCTACATCACCGCGCCGGACAACGTCGACGTGGCGATGGTGGCGCCGAAGGCGCCAGGGCACCTGGTCAGGCGGCAGTACGAGGAGGGCCACGGCACGCCGGTGCTGGTCGCCGTCGAGCAGGACGCCACCGGCAAGGCCTGGGACCTGGCCAGGTCGTACGCAAGCGCGATCGGCGGCACCAAGGCCGGCGCGCTGGTCACGACGTTCTCCGAGGAGACCGAGAGCGACCTGTTCGGCGAGCAGGCGGTGCTCTGCGGCGGGGTGACCGCGCTGGTGAACGCGGGCTTCGAGACCCTGGTCGAGGCCGGCTACCAGCCCGAGGTCGCCTACTTCGAGTGCCTGCACGAGCTCAAGCTGATCGTCGACCTGATGTACGAGGGCGGCATGCGGTGGATGCGCTACTCGGTCAGCGACACCGCCGAGTACGGCGACCTGACCCGCGGCCCGCGGGTCATCGCCGAGCCGACCAGGCAGGCCATGGCCAAGCTGCTCGCCGACATCCAGTCGGGCGAGTTCGCCCGCGAGTGGGTGGCCGAGGACGACGCTGGCCGGCCGAACTTCACCCGGCTGCGCGAGGCAGCGGCGGCCAGCCAGATCGAGCAGACCGGTAAGCCGCTGCGCAAGATGATGAGCTGGCTGAACCAGGCGGCCAACGAGATGGACCAGTGATGGCCGCGGGAGCCGACGCCGAGGTACAAACCACCTACACCATCGCGCACCTGCCGGGCGATGGTGTCGGGCCAGAGGTCACCGGGGTCGCGCGCAGTTGCGTGGACGCGGTCGCGGCACGGCGCGGGTTCACCGTGGACTGGCGGCACTGCCCGCTCGGCGCGCAGCACTACCTGGATACCGGCGAGGTGCTGCCGGACCGCGAGCTGGCCGCGCTGCGGGACTGCGACGCGGTGCTGCTCGGTGCCGTCGGCAGCCCGGCCGTGCCGCCTGGCGTGCTCGAGCGCGGCTTGCTGCTGCGGCTGCGCGCCGAACTCGACCTGTACATCAACCTGCGGCCGTCCAAGCTGCGCCCTGGCGTACCAGGAGCGGTGGCCGGGCACCGGCTCGAGGACCTGGACCTGGTGATCGTGCGGGAGAACACCGAGGGCCTGTACGCGGGCGCAGGCGGGATCGTGCACCGCGGCTCCGACTTCGAGACCGCGACCGAGGAGTCGCTGAACACGGTGGCCGGGGTGCGGCGCTGCGTCGAGTACGCGGCCGGGCTGGCGCAGCGCAGGTCCGGCAGGCTGACCCTGGTGCACAAGACCAACGTGCTGGTGCACGCCGGCGACCTGTGGCACCGGGTGGCCCGCGCGGTCGCCGCCGAGTTCGAGGTCGCGCTCGACTACGCGCACGTGGACGCGGCCTGCCTGTACCTGGTCAGCGACCCGGCACGGTTCGACGTGATCGTGACCGACAACCTGTTCGGCGACATCCTGTCCGACCTGGGTGCCGCGCTGACCGGCGGCCTCGGCTACGCGCCGAGCGGCAACCTGAACCCGGCGGGCACCGGCCCGTCGATCTTCGAGCCGGTGCACGGCTCGGCGCCTGACATCGCCGGCCGGGGGCTGGCCAACCCGGCAGGCGCGGTGCTGTCGGCCGGGCTGATGCTGGACCACCTGGGCCAGCCGGCCGGCGCCGCCGACCTGGACGCCGCGGTCAACGCGGTGCTCGCGGCCGGCCCGCCGGCCAGCACGGGCGGCTGGGCAGAGGCGCTGCTTGCGTACCTGGCCGCCGGAGCGGCACTCGCCGGGCAATCCGGAGGGGGCGCGTGATGGCCGGAGAGCGAGTCGAAATCTACGACACCACGCTGCGCGACGGCTCGCAGCAGGTGGGGCTCGACCTCACAGTGGCGGACAAGCTGCGCGTCGCCAGCGCGCTCGACGCGCTCGGCGTGGACGTGATCGAGGGCGGCTGGCCTGGCTCCAACCCGAAGGACGCCGAGTTCTTCGAGCGGGTCCGCGAGCTTGAGTTCAGGCACGCCACGCTGGCCGCGTTCGGTGCGACCAGGCTGCCGCGGCGCACCGTGGACGACGACGCGAACCTGCGCGCGCTGCTGGACGCGCATACCCCGATCGTCACGCTCGTCGGCAAGGCCTGGACACTGCACGTGGACGAGGCGCTGCGCACCAGCCGGGAGGAGAACCTGGCCATGGTGGCCGAGTCGGTCGGCTACATGGCGGCGGCCGGCCGCCGGGTGGTGTTCGACGCCGAGCACTTTTTCGACGGCTACCAGGCCGACCGCGGCTACGCGCTCGCGGTGCTCGCGGCCGCCGCCGAGGCAGGCGCGGACACCCTGGTGCTGTGCGACACCAACGGCGGCACGCTGCCCGACGACGTGAGCAGGATCGTCGCCGAGGTCGCGGACCGGTCGCTGACCAAGATCGGCGTGCACTTCCACAACGACGCGGCCTGCGCGGTGGCCAACTCGGTGGTCGCGGTGGCGGCGGGCGGCCTGCAGGTGCAGGGAGCGGCCAACGGCTACGGCGAGCGCTGCGGGAACGCAGACCTGTTCTCGGTGATCGCCAGCCTGGAACTCAAGCGCGGCCACGACCTGCTGCCGGCCGGCGGGCTGGCGTCGCTGGCCAGCACCGCCAGGACGATCGCCGAGCTGGCGAACCTGCCGTTCGACGCGCGGCAGCCGTACGTCGGCTCGTCGGCGTTCGCGACCAAGGCAGGGCTGCACGCCTCCGCCATCGCCAGGCGGCCTGATGCCTACTCGCACGTGGACCCGGCAGAGGTCGGCAATCAGATGCACGTGCTGGTCAGCGAGCTTGCCGGGCGCAGCAACGTGCTGGCCAAGGCGAGCGAGCTGGGCCTTGACCTCACATCGGATCCCGGGCTGGCCGGCCGGGTGCTCGACCAGGTGAAGGAGACCGAGCACCGCGGCTACGCGTTCGAGGCGGCGGACGCCTCGTTCGAGCTGCTGGTCCGGCGCAGCGCGGACATGCTGCCGCGCTGGTTCGAGCTCGAGGGCTACCGGGTCGTGATCGAGCGAGCGGATCAGCACGGCACCGATCGCAGCGAGGCGATCGTCAGGCTGCTGCTCGGCGCCGACCGGGTGGTCGCGGTCGGCGAGGGCGTCGGCCCGGTGCACGCGCTCGACCAGGCGCTGCGCCGCGGGCTCGCCGACGTGTACCCGGAGCTGGCCGGCATCCGCCTGGTGGACTACAAGGTGCGGATCCTGGACGGCAGGGCCGCCACCAGCGCGGTCACCAGGGTGATGCTGACCTCGGCCGATGCCGAGGGCGAATGGACCACGGTCGGGGTGTCAGACGACATCGTGACCGCGTCATGGGAGGCGCTGACCGACGGCGTGATCTACGGCCTGCTCAGGGCCGGCGCCGAGCCCCTCGCGGGGGGCCTCGGGGGGTCGTCCCCCGGTGCCGGCACGGCGCCAGCGGAACAAGACAAGATGTCGGAGGCGGTATGACCAGCAATCTGCCCAGGCCACGGTCTGGGCCGCTCACCACCGGACCGTCGCGGGCGCCGGCCCGTGCCATGCTGCGGGCGGTCGGCCTGTCCGAGGACGACCTGCAGCGGCCGCAGGTGGCGGTGGCGTCATCCTGGAACGAGGTCACCCCGTGCAACGTGCACCTGAACGGGCTTGCCGCGGCGGCCAAGGAAGGGGTCAGGCAGGCCGGCGCGGTGCCGCTCGAATTCGGCACGATCGCGGTCTCGGACGGGATCTCGATGGGCACAGAGGGGATGAAGTCGTCCCTGGTCAGCCGGGAGATCATCGCCGACTCCGTGGAGCTGATGGTGCAGGCCGAGCAGTTCGACGCGGTGGTCGCGATCGCCGGCTGCGACAAGTCGCTGCCCGGCATGCTGATGGCCTGTGCCAGGCTCGACGTGCCGGCCGCGTTCCTGTACGGCGGCACCATCCTGCCCGGCTTCTCCCACGGCAGGTCGCTGACCATCCAGGACGTGTTCGAGGCGGTGGGGGAGCACGCGGCCGGCTCGATGTCGGACCGCGAGCTGCTCGACGTGGAGCGCGCTGCCTGCCCTGGCGCAGGCTCGTGCGCCGGCATGTACACCGCGAACACCATGTCCGCCTGCGCCGAGGCGCTCGGCATGACGTTGCCTGGCGAGGCGTCACCGCCCGCGGTGTCCGCGGAGCGCACCGACCTGGCCAGGCGGACCGGCGAGGCCGTGGTGCGGGCGCTGGCCACCGGGCTGCGGCCGCGGCAGATCATGACCAGGGCCGCGTTCCTGAACGCGGCGGCTGTGGTGATGGCGACGGCCGGCTCCACCAACGCGGTGCTGCACCTGCTCGCGATCGCGCACGAGGCTGGGGTCGAGCTGACCCTCGACGACTTCGAGGCTGCCAGCCGGCGGGTGCCGGTGATCGCCTCGATGCGCCCGTCCGGCATGTACGTGATGAGCGAGCTTGACCGGGTCGGCGGCGTGCCGGTGATCCTGCGCGAGCTGCTGTCCGCCGGGCTGATCGACGGCACCGCGATGACCGTGACCGGCAAGACCATGGCGGAGAACGTGTCCGACGCGTTCGAGCCTGACGGCAGCGTGGTGCGGCCGGTGAAGGACCCGTTCAAGCCGGACGGCGGGCTCGCCGTGCTGCGCGGCAGCCTGGCGCCGCGCGGCGCGGTGGTCAAGACGCCCGGCGTGGAGGGGCTGCGGTTCGAGGGCCGGGCCAGGGTGTTCGACCGGGAGGAGGACTGCTTCGACGCGGTCACCAACGGCAAGGTCAGCAAGGGCGACGCGCTGATCATCAGGTACGAGGGGCCGCGCGGCGGGCCAGGCATGCGGGAGATGCTCGCGGTCACCGCCGCGATCAAGGGTGCCGGGCTCGGCAAGGACGTCATGCTGATTACCGACGGCCGGTTCTCCGGCGCGACGTTCGGCGCCTGCGTGGCGCACACCGCGCCCGAGGCGTTCGACGGCGGGCCGATCGCGCTGGTGGCCGACGGCGACCAGGTCGTGCTCGACATCCCGGCCCGGCGGCTCGACCTGGCCGTCGACCCGGCCGAGCTTGACCGGCGGCGGGCCGGCTGGAAGCGGCCGGAGCCGCACTACCGCAGCGGCGCGCTGGCCAAGTACGCGGCCCTGGTGTCCGGCGCCGACACCGGCGCGGTCTGCACGGTCGGGCAGGGCTGACCCGGCGGCTGGTGCCGTGGTCACCGCGACCTCGGCGCCAGCCCGTCCGGATCGTTGCGCCCGGCCATGGCCGGACACGGCGGATCCTCCGTCCTGGTCCTGATCGCATCGATGACGGGAACGACAACCACGTCGTCAATCCGGCCCGCCAGGACGAGTAGCTCCACCGAACGCCGGGATCGGGCTAGGCGGCTCTGATCAGCCGAGGTTCTTCAGGCCGGGCCAGAGCACTCGCCAGGGCCGGCGCAGTCCTGTGCACACCCAGACCGGCGCGCCCTGCTCGTCGTCGTGCACGCCGACGTGGTTGTTCAGCGTCGCCGCCAGCCTGAGCTGGCCGCATCGCCTGGTGAGCTGCCAGCGGGCGAAGCCGACAGCGACCGCGGTGGTCGCGCTGGCGGGCGGCGGACCCCAGTACCAGTACGACATGTGCCCGCTGTACACCGCCGGCAGGTGGTAGCGCTGGCCGAACCGCTGCATCGCGCCGGCCTCGCCGTAGTTGCTGGCCAGCATGATGGTGTGCGCCGCCTGCCCGGCCGGCAGCGACTGGTACACGTGCGCGATCTCGGCGACGAAGGCCGGCCAGCCGATGGTCTCGCCGGCGTCGTAGTTCAGCGCCACGATCGGCGTGTCGTGCACCACCGACACCGGCAGCACCGGCAGCGTGATCGGCAGCTCGAGCAGGCTGAGCGCGAACGCGGCGGCGAGCAGGGCACGCCGGCCGCGCCGGCCGGCCGCGGTGATCCAGTCCACCGCCGGCTGCGCGCCGGCCGCTAGCAGCACCGGGAACATGCCTGCCAGGTAGTACGGCTTGCCGCCGGTCAGCATGAACGCGATCGCCAGCACCGGGTACCCGACCCCGATCGACCGGTACCGGCGCAGCTGGCCGGCCCGGAACAGCCGGACCAGCCCGGCGATCCAGATCGGCGCGAAGTACCAGGAGACCAGCACCAGCTGCTCCGGCACGATCAGCCACCACGGCGCCGAGGTGCCCGACTGGCCGGCCGCGATCGAGTGCGCCACCGCCAGCTCTGGCCAGCCATGGCTGGCCTGCCAGGCTAGGTACGGAGACCAGATGGCCGCGGCGACGCAGCCGCCGGCGTAGAACCACGGCGAGCCGAACGTCTGCCGCGGCCCGGCGATGGCCAGGCCGACGACGACGGCGAAGATCAGGAAGGCGACCAGGTCGGTGTCGAGCAGGCCGGCTCCCGCGACGAGGCCGGCGGCCAGCCAGAGCCGGTCGTTCCCGGTACGCAAAATCCGCACGGCGAGCCAGCACAGCAATGCCCAGGCCGGCAGGTC
>JASHQL010000205.1 GCA_030039155.1 Streptosporangiaceae bacterium
TACTGCGTGATCCGCTCGCCGCACAAGCACAAGGACTCGCGCGAGCACTTCGAGATGCGCACGCACAAGCGGCTGATCGACATCATCGACCCCACGCCGCGGACCGTGGACTCGCTGATGCGGCTTGACGTGCCGGCCGGCGTCGACATCGAGATCAAGCTGTAAAAGGACGCACCAAGATGACCAAGCAGATCAGAGGGGTCCTGGGCACCAAGCTCGGCATGACCCAGGTCTTCGCCGATGACGGGAAGATCGTGCCGGTGACTGTCGTCGCCGCCGGTCCCTGCGTCGTCACCAAGGTGCGGACACCCGACGCTGACGGCTACTCGGCCGTGCAGCTTGGCTACGGCGAGGTCGACCCGAGGCGGGTCAACAGGCCGGAGACCGGGCACTTCGCCGCGGCAGGCGTGACCCCGCGGCGCTACCTGGTGGAACTGCGCACCGACGACGCGGCCGAGTACACCATCGGCCAGGAGGTCACCGCGGAGACGTTCACCGCGGGCGAGCTCGTCGACGTGACCGCGACCAGCAAGGGCAAGGGCACCGCCGGCGTGGTGAAGCGGCACGGCTTCAAGGGCCTGTCGTCATCGCACGGCACCAAGCGCAAGCACCGGGCGCCAGGCTCCATCGGTGGCTGCGCGTATCCGGGCCGGGTGTTCAAGGGCGTGAAGATGGCCGGCCGGATGGGCGGCGAGCGGACCACCGCGGCCAACCTGACCCTGCACAGCGTCGACGCCGGCCGCGGGCTGCTGCTGATCAAGGGCGCCGTGCCCGGCCCGGCCGGCGCGCTGGTGCTGGTGCGCAGCGCCGTCAAGTCCCCGCTCGCCGCAGGCGGGCGGCCGCTGACCAGGAGTGAGGCGAAATGAGTCCGGCCAAGGCGAGTTCGGCGAGCACCGAGAGCTCAGCGGGCGCGGAGGACACGGCGGCCGCCAAGCCGCGGTCGCGGAAGAAGCCGGCCGCCGAGGCGGCCGTGCAGCTGCCTGCCGAGATCTTCGACGCCACGGTCAACGTGCCGCTGATCCACCAGGTCGTGGTCGCGCAGCAGGCAGCGGCCCGGCAGGGCACGCACGCCACCAAGACCCGCGGCGAGGTGCGCGGCGGCGGCCGGAAGCCGTACCGGCAGAAGGGCACGGGCCGGGCCAGGCAGGGCTCGATCCGGGCACCGCAGTTCGCCGGCGGTGGCACCGTGCACGGACCGCAGCCCCGGTCCTACGAGCAGCGGACGCCCAAGAAGATGAAGGCGGCGGCGCTGCGCGGCGCGCTGTCCGACCGGGCCAGGCACGGCCGGGTGCACGTGCTTGACAGCCTGGTCGAAGGTGACACGCCGAGCACCAAGGAGGCGCTGGCCGCGGTCATCGTCGCGACCGGCGAGCCGGCTGCGCAGGTGCTCGTGGTGGCCAGCGCTGCCGACCAGGTGACCTGGCGCAGCCTGCGCAACGCGCCGCGCGTGCACCTGCTCGACCCAGGTCAGCTCAACACCTACGACGTGCTGGTCAGCGACCACGTGGTGTTCCTGCAGACGGCGCTCGACAGCTTCGTGGCACGAGCCACCGGACAGCCGGTCGCGGTGCCGGTGACCGCGGAGACCGTGGCGGCCGGGCAGGACGGCGAGCCGGCGGCTGCCGCCAGCGAGGCAGCAGACGCCGGGCCAGCGCCGAAGGCCGGGCCAGCGCCGAAGGCCAAGCCAGCGCCGAAGGCGAAGGCGGCGCCCAAGGCAGAACCGGCGGCGGAGGCTGAACCGGCTGCGGAGGCTGTGCCAGCGGCCGAGGCTGAACCAGCGGCGAAGGCCAAGGCCGAGGCGGCGCCGAAGGCAAAGGCGGAGCCCAAGGCTCAATCGGAGCCGAAGGCCAGGGCACCGCGCGCGAAGGCGAAGCAGGAGGACCAGGAGCAGTGAACAAGTCGCCCAACCCGCGGGACATCCTGCTCCGGCCGGTGATCTCGGAGAAGAGCCTGCGGCTCGCCGACGACGGCAAGTACACCTTCATCGTCGCGCCAGGCTCGCACAAGACGCAGATCAGGCAGGCCGTCGAGGCCAGCTTCAACGTCAGGGTCACCGGGGTCAACACGGTGAACCGGCCTGGCAAGCGGCGCAGGACCAGGTTCGGCTGGGGCAAGCGGCCGGACACCAAGCGCGCCATCGTCAGCCTCGCCGCTGGCGACCGGATTGAGCACTTCGGCGGACCGGTCAGCTAGCCGGCGATTCATAGGAGCTTTCAGCAATGGCTATCCGCAAGTACAAGCCGACGACCCCCGGCAGGCGCGGGGCGAGCGGCGCCGACTTCTCCGAGGTCACGCGCAGTGAGCCGGAGAAGTCGCTGACGCGCCCGCTGCATTCGCGCGGCGGCCGGAACGTGCACGGCCGGATCACCACCAGGCATCAGGGTGGCGGCCACAAGCGCTCGTACCGGCTGATCGACTTCCGGCGGTCCGACAAGGACGGCGTGCCGGCCAAGGTCGCGCACATCGAGTACGACCCGAACCGGACCGCGCGGATCGCGCTGCTGCACTACGCCGACGGCGAGAAGCGCTACATCATCGCGCCGACCGGGCTGCAGCAGGGCGACCGGGTGGAGAACGGCCCGTCGGCCGACATCAAGACCGGTAACTGCCTGCCGCTGCGGAACATCCCGACCGGCACCGTGGTGCATGCGATCGAGCTGCGGCCGGGCGGCGGCGCGAAGATCGCCAGGTCGGCCGGGTCCGGCGTGCAACTGCTCGCCAAGGAGGGCAGGCACGCCCAGCTGCGCATGCCCTCTGGCGAGATCCGCAGGGTGGACGTGGCCTGCCGGGCGACGGTCGGCGAGGTCGGCAACGCCGAGCAGGGCAACATCAAGCTCGGCAAGGCAGGCCGGAGCCGGTGGAAGGGCCGCAGGCCCACCGTGCGCGGCGTCGCGATGAACCCGGTCGACCACCCGCTTGGCGGCGGCGAGGGCAAGACCTCGGGCGGCAGGCACCCGGTCAGCCCGTGGGGCAAGCCGGAGGGCAGGACACGGCGCCCGAACAAGCAAAGCGATCAGATGATCACCCGCCGGCGCGGCAAGAAGAAGCGGTAGGAGCACTGAGTCATGCCTCGTAGCCTGAAGAAGGGCCCGTTCGTGGACGACCACCTGCTGAAGAAGGTGGAGGTCCAGAACACCAAGGGCACCAAGAACGTGATCAAGACCTGGTCGCGCCGGTCGATGATCATCCCCGAGATGCTCGGTCACACCATCGCGGTGCACGACGGCCGCAAGCACGTCCCGGTGTTCGTCACCGAGGCGATGGTCGGGCACAAGCTTGGCGAGTTCGCACCCACCAGGCTGTTCCGCAGCCACGT
>JASHQL010000206.1 GCA_030039155.1 Streptosporangiaceae bacterium
GCATTTCATGGCCGAGTCAGCCGACATCCTGACCTCGCCGAGCCAGCACGTGATCCTGCCGGACCTGGCGGCAGGCTGCTCGATGGCCGACATGGCCAGCTACGACCAGGTCGAGGAGTGCTGGGAGGCGCTTGACGACCTCGGCATTGCCGACCAGGTGATCCCGGTCACCTATATGAACTCCTCCGCCGACATCAAGGCGTTCACCGGCCGTCACGGCGGCACGGTCTGCACCTCCTCGAACGCCAGGCGCGCGCTGCAGTGGGCCTTGTCGAAAGGCACCAAGGTGCTGTTCCTGCCCGACCAGCACCTGGGCCGGAACACCGCGGTGCTGGAACTCGGCATGAGCCTGGACGACTGCGTGGTCTGGGACCCGCACCGGCCATCCGGCGGGCTGACGCCGTCCCAGCTCGCGGCCGCGACCATGATCCTCTGGCGCGGGCATTGCTCGGTGCACGGCAGGTTCAAGCCGGAATGCGTGACCCAGGTACGCGACCGGATCCCCGGCGTGAACGTGATCGTGCATCCCGAGTGCCTGCACGAGGTGGTGCTCGCGGCCGACCAGGTCGGCTCGACCGAGAAGATCATCTCGACCATCGAGCGCGCGCCGTCCGGCTCGGCCTGGGCGGTCGGCACCGAGCTGAACCTGGTGCAGCGGCTGGCGGCGGCCAACCCGGACAAGACCGTGGTGTTCCTGGACAAGACCGTCTGCTACTGCTCCACCATGAACCGGATCGACCTGCCGCACCTGGTCTGGGCGCTCGAGTCGCTGGCGGCCGGGACCGTGGTGAACCAGATCACGGTGGAGCCGCGGACAGCGGCGCAGGCGCGGGCGGCGCTGGACCAGATGCTCGCGCTGCCGTTATCGGCCGAGGCCGGCCTGGCCGCCGCTTAACTGCCTACAGGCCGGGCGCGCCCCAGATCGGCATCCACCGGCCCAGGTCAGGCTCGATCTTCAGGTCGTCGGCCAGCACGCCGCGGATCCGCAGTTCGAGCGCGTTGTCCCGCTGCTCGCCCCTGGTCGGCGCGAACGGGTAGAACGTGCCGCGCTTGTACAGGTACACCAGGCCCAGGCTCTGCCCCTTGTCGTCCTTGCAGGCCAGGATCGTGCACAGCAGCTGCGGGCCGAAGCCGCCGTCCTGCAGCGACGAGTTCACCGCGTGCAGGTCGGTGACCAGGCCCTCGACATCGTCAGGGTCGTGCTTGCAGACCAGCCAGGTGAACTTGTAGGCGTCGGTGGACACCTGCACCGGGGTGGCGTCCTTGCCCATGTTCAGCAGGTCCTGGACGTCCTTCTCGATCTCGCTGAACGCCCGGCCCTCGGCCGCCCTGAAGCAGACCGAGCCGGTGCCGGTCGGCCTGAAGTCGGTGGCCACCTTGAGCGTGACCGCGGCCGAGGGCAGCCCGAAGAGCTGGTCCAGGTTCGGCGGTACCGGCTTGGTCCGGCCAAGCAGCGTGTCCAGGAAGCCCACCGGTTACCTGCCGAGCTGCTTGGCGATCTTGTCAAGCTCGGCCAGCCTGCGCTCCAGGCTCGGGTGGGTGGAGAAGATCTGCGACATGCTCAGCTGGCCTGCCCGGCTGTGGAAGGCCGGGGTGAAGTAGAACGCGTTCAGCGGCTCGGCGGCGCGCAGGTCCCTGGTCGGGATCTTGGCCATGTCGCCGGTCACCTTGACCAGCGCGCTGGCCAGCGCGCTCGGCTGCCCGGTCAGCAGCGCGCCCGACCGGTCAGCGGACAGCTCGCGGTACCTGGACAGCAGCCGGATCAGCAGGAAGCTGATCGCGTAGACCACCATGCCGATCAGCATCACGCCAAGCATGAGCAGGCCGGCGTAGGCGTTGTTGTTGCCGCGGCCGCCGCCGCGCCTGCCGCCGCCGAACAGCTCGGAGTAGAACGCGAGCCTGATCATCAGCGCCGCCACGATGCCGATGACCGAGGCGATGGTCATCACCGCGACGTCCTTGTGCGCCACGTGCGACATCTCGTGCGCCAGCACGCCCTCGAGCTCGTCGTTGTTCAGCCTGCGCAGGATGCCGGAGGTGGCGCAGACCACTGCCTTGTTGCTGTTGCGGCCGGTGGCGAAGGCGTTCGGCATGTCCGTCGGCGCGATCGCGACCTGCGGCTTGGGCATGTCGGCCATCGCGCACAGCCGGTCCACGATCGCGTGCAGCCTGGCTGCCTGCTCGCCGTCGGCCGGAGTGACGATCCGCGCGCGCGAGGTGCGCAGCGCGATCTTGTCCGACCAGAAATAGCCGCCGACGGCGACGCCGATGCCGATCAGCGTGGCGAGCACGATCAGCGGGTCCGCGCTGTAGCCGGTGCCGCCGTGCCGGCTGAAGTAGTAGTTGGCGAGGAAGAACAGGCCGACAAAGAACCCGACGAACACCAGGCCGAGCAGGAACATGGTCGCGCCCATCCGGGCTACCAGGCCACGGTCCGTCGCGTAACGAGTGCGCGCCATCGGCGCCGCCTCCCTTTCTCGGCGGCTCACCTTGACAGCCGCCTTACTTCATTACACCCCATCAGCAGCCGTGCTCCGGCGGGGCCTGACCTGCCCCAGGCAGGCCACGCGGCGGCCTCGGCGGCCATCCATGCCAACGACAACCGATCCGTGATCGTTCCCGCTGCACGCCTGACCCAGGCGGACTTCAGCACACTCGCAGGCAACCTTCAGCATCTCGACAGCATCGGCGGTGGCCCCGGCACCGGAGCGCGCCGCTGGGTCAGGAACTGGCCGCTTTCCCCGGCTGTCAGCCGGGGATCAGGCCCTCGTCGGTCAGCAGCTTGTGCACCTCTGCCATGGTGGCGTCGGCCTGCGGCACGATCAGCTCCGAAGGCTGCAGCGCCTCAGGATCGGCCGGGGTGCCGACCTCCCTGACTCGGTGCAGCAGCGCATCGAGGGCCGGCTTGAAGCCCGCCTCGTCGTGCTGCTCGACGGCCGCCTCAAGCGCCGCGTCCAGCGTGTTCAGCTCCTCGACCGCGGACTCAGGCACTTGCAGCTGCCCCTCGCCGAGGATGCGGACGATCATTGCGCGTCTCCTGCCTGCCCCTGGTCCACTGGCTGAGCAGCGCTGGCTGGCTGACCGTCGGCGGCGCCCTGGTTTCCCTCAATCTCGAGCGGGGCGCTGCTCTGGGCGAGCTCGGCCTTCATCCTGGCCAGTTCGCCGTCCACGCCGGTGCTCGCGCCCATCCGGTCAAGCTCGGCCTGGATGTCGTCACGCGGCCCGCTCACCACGTCGTCGAGCGCGCCAGAGGCCATCAGCTCGTCGATCGCGCCCGCCCGTGCCTGCATCTGCGCGGTCTTGTCCTCGGCGCGCTGGATGGCCAGGCCGACGTCGCTCATCTCTTCGGAGATGCCGGTAAACGCCTCGTTGATCCTGGTCTGCGCCTCGGCCGCGGTGTAGGTGGCCTTGATGGTCTCCTTCCTGGTCCTGAAGGCATCGACCTTGGCCTGCAGCCGCTGCGAGGCGGCGGTCAGCTTCTCCTCCTCGCCCTGCAGCGAGGCGTACTGGGTGTTCAGGTCGGTCAACTGGGTCTGCAGCCCGGCCTTGCGGGTGAGCGCCTCGCGGGCCAGGTCCTCGCGGCCGGCGCTGAGCGAGTCACGGGCCTGCCGGTCCAGCTTGTCAGACTGCTGATTCAACTGGTTGATCTGCAGTTCCACGCGCTTGCGCGAGGTTGCCACGTCGGCCACCCCGCGACGCACCTTCTGCAACAGCTCAAGCTGCGTCTGATAGGAGTAATCCAAAGTCTCGCGAGGGTCTTCCAGCCGGTCGAGCGCCTTGTTGGCCTTGGCGCGGAAGACCATGGTGACCCGCTTCATGACGCCCATGGGCGCGACCATCCCCTCATAACGATCACCGCTGCCGCTGCGCGCCGCGGCGCCCGCGGGCTTGCGCCTGCGAGAGGCAATCGGCGTTGGCAGAAAATCTCGCCTCCACCCTACGACGAGCTACGAGTTGCAGTCACCACGGAGGCCTAGCTGCAAGCCACTGTTTGGCTTGCTCGCCAGGGCTACCCGGCACTCGGACGCCCGCGCCGCGACCGGCGCGGGCCGGGCCTGTCGCGCGGCGCGGCGGGCACCGCACCGTAGCGATCTGCGCCCTTCATCCCGGTAGGCTGTAGCCGTGTTCAGACGACGCACGCCCGATGCTCCTGACCTGCTCGATCAGGTCGACCAGGAGCAGGAAGAACCGGAAGCGCAGCCGCGCCGCGGCTACACCGCGCCAAAGGACAAGCCAACGCCCAAGCGCAGCGACGCCGAGGCGAACCGGAGGCAGCCGTATAAGGCGCCCGCGGACCGGAAGGAGGCGGCCAGGCAGCAGCGCAGCCAGGGCCGCAGCCAGGGCGGCGTCAGCCGCGAGGACCGCCAGGAGAAGATGGCCGCGATGCGGCGCGGTGAGGAGTGGGCGCTGCCGCCCAAGGACCGCGGTCCGGTTCGCAAGCTGGCCAGGGACGTCGTCGACTCGCGCCGCAGCGTGTCCGAGTACTACATGTACAGCATCATCCTGATCATCGGGCTGATCTTCGTGCCCGCCGCCAGGGTGGCACTCGACTCCGTGCTGGTGGTGGTCATCATGATCTTGGTGATCGAGGGCTGGATGGTCAGCAACAAGGTCAAGAAGCTGGCCGCCGAGCGCTATCCGGGCAAGAGCACCCGCGGGGCCGGCCTGTACGCGGCCATGCGCGGCACCCAGCTGCGCAAGCTCCGGGTGCCGCAGCCGGCGGTGAACCGCGGCGACGAGATCTAGCGCCGGGCCTGCCAGCCGAGCCCGTCCGGGCCTGCCGGCCGAGCCAGTCCCTGGCCTGCCGGCCGAACTGCTCGCCGGCCCGCGCGCCGCTGTCCGGCTGCGGCGATCCCACTAGGTTTGACCCCATGGAGCATCGTCATCTTGGCCGCAGCGGCCTGAAAGTCAGTGAGATCGCCTACGGGAACTGGATCACGCACGGATCGCAGGTCGAGGAGGAGGCCGCGCGCGAGTGCGTCGCCGCCGCGCTGGACGTGGGCATCACCACCTTCGACACTGCCGACGCCTACGCGCGGACCAGGGCGGAGGAGGTGCTCGGCCGAGCGCTGCACGGCCTGCCCCGCGAGTCCATCGAGATCTGCACGAAGGTGTTCTGGCCGACCGGCGCTGGCCAGAACAACCGGGGCCTGTCCCGCAAGCACATCATGGAGTCGGCGCACGGCTCGCTGCGCCGGCTGCAGACCGACTACGTGGACCTGTACCAGGCGCACCGCTACGACCACGAGACCCCGCTCGAGGAGACCCTGCGAGCCTTCGACGACCTGGTCAGGCAGGGCAAGGTGCTGTACATCGGGGT
>JASHQL010000207.1 GCA_030039155.1 Streptosporangiaceae bacterium
TGTAGCTGAAGCGGGCCTTGCTGGTGCCTCGCCCGGTGCCAGTGAAGTAGCTCTCGATGGTGCCGGCGGTGACCAGGACCTTGGCGCCGGCCGGGCCAGCGGGTGCGGTGGCGCGCAGCGTAGTGGTCGATCCGCAGTCGAGCAGTGCCTGCACCGGAGTGAACGACTTCGCCTTGACCCTGCCGAAATACACCTCAAGCGGGCAGCCGAGATTGTCGCCGCGTATGGTCACCTTCGTTCCCCCGGCGGCCGGCCCGGAGGCCGGCGACACCGCGGCGACGCTCGGCTTGCCCGGCGGGTAGATGTACAAGCGGTCAGCGCGGCCCTTCTGGCTGCAGCCGGTGACCGTGCACAGACGGACGTCGACGAGCGCCGGGTTCTGCGCGACTGTCTGCGTGCTCAGGCTGGTGTTGCCGTGCACGGTGAACGTGTACTGGGTGCCGACCGAGTACGGCGATCTGCTGTCGATGAACTTGACCGGGGCGATCAGCTGGCCGGCGAACCCGCGGCCGGTGACCAGGATCGGGGTCCCGCCGGTGTCCGGCGCACCAGAGGTGCCGTCCAGGGTCTTGCTGTTGGCCGTGTTCAGCACGCTGGTGACATCCGGCAGGCCCGCGTAGGTGACGGTGGCCGGCCCGGACTGGCCGGCCGGGGTCTTGACGCTGAACGCGGTGCCGGACCGGTCGACGGTAAGCGCCTGGCCCGGCGCGACGATCTGCATCTCGGTCCCGGTCAGGAACACGTAGCTGGTGTCCATCGAGGATTCCAGGCCAGGCCGGCCGAAGTCAGCCCAGTCGATGGTCAGCGGGTCGAGGCCGGTTCCGCGGACGGTGACCAGCGTGCCGCCCTTCTCGCTGGCGAAGCTCGCCGGCCCCGCGGAAGTCGAGACCGAGGTGACCGAGGGCGCGGGGACGTAGTCGAATTCGGTCGGGCCCTGCATGGTCTCGCAGGTACAGCCAGGCGGCGCCACCAGCGCGCCGAGCGAGTTGACCACGACGGCCCCCTCGGCCGGCGGCAGGATGCTCCCGGTCGCGCTGATGCCGTGCGGGCTGACGACCTCGACCTGGACCTGGCAGATGTCGTTGGCCGCGTTCTCGCCGGCGAACACCCCGGTGGACGGCAGCGGCGCGCAGGCCGTGCCGGCGGAGTACGGCGGCGGGACCGCGGTGATCCGGTTCTGGCTGTCCACCGAGAAGCTGATCGCGGCGACTCCGCCGAAGGTGACCGAGGTCGCCCCGGTGAAGCCGGAACCTAGAATCGTCACCTGGCCAGGCGCGGCCTCCGACCCGGCATTGGGGCTCACGCCGGTGACGCTGGGAACCACGCCGGCGCCGCTCGTGTCCACGTATTCGAAGGTCGCGCCAGGGCCGGGACGGGTCGACTCGTCGTCCTTGAGCGTCACGATCACCTCGGC
Source organism: Streptosporangiaceae bacterium (assembly GCA_030039155.1). Taxonomy (GTDB): domain Bacteria; phylum Actinomycetota; class Actinomycetes; order Streptosporangiales; family Streptosporangiaceae; genus JOPF074. The sequence goes on from JASHQL010000207.1 coordinate 1,415, forward strand.
CGGGCCCGCACCGTCCTGCGGTGCGGGCGGTGCCGGCGGGCGGGCCTCGCTGGCCGGCGGCAGGGTCGCGACGATGCTGGTCGCGCTGCGCACCCGGAAGTGACTCGCGCTGATCTTCGCGGAGCCGATCTGGATGGCCGCAACGTCCGGCGACCCGCCAGATTCGAATCCGGTTCCGGTGATCACCACGCGCTCACCGCCGGCGATGCTGCCGGAGTCGGGGCTGACCTGCTTGAGTACCGGCCGGCTCGGCTGGCCGGCCACGCTGCACAGGTAGTACGCCAGCCCGGCGCTGCCGTCTGGGCCGGTCAGCTCGGGCGAGCCGAGGCCTGACGCCAGGTCGTATCCGGCGGCTGCCGGGAACACCTTGCCGTTGTCCAGACCGTAGACGTCGTTGTTGCCGGCGGTGACGTCGGTGAACGACGCCCGGTAGCGGGCCTGGTTGCTCGCCACCGAGTACAACAGCGGGCTCACGAAGCCGACCCCGTGCCGGGTGGCCGGCCGTGACGCGCACGCCGGCGAGGCGTTGACCAGCGCCAGCGTCGCCGCCCAGATGGGCGTGGCCGATGAGGTGCCGCCGGTCGTGCCCCAGCCGCCGAACGCCTTCTGATAGACCGTGATCGCGCCGGTGAACTCGTCCGCCTGCGCCGACACGTCGGGCACCAGGCGGCATGGCGTCGACGAACTCGCGCCAGGCAGCGTCGACTGGCAGAAGTTCGCCGGGTAGCCGAAGCTCTGCTCGACCTTGTCGGCCTGGACGTAAGCGGCGCTGCCCGGCAGCGCGATGCCGCGGACCGCGGCCGTCCGCTGCCAGGCCGGCATCACCCACGACTGCGAGATGCCGCCGCCGCCCGCGCCGCCTTCTGCGCCGTCATTCCAGACGTGCTCAAGCGGCGGCTCGGTCGCCGCGTCGATGGTCGTGCCACCGACCGACACGACGTAGGGCTGGCTGCCAGGGTCATCAACCGACACCGGGTTCTGGCCCGCGACCGGTGTCGAGGTCTCGTTGGTGTTGCAGTCGTCAGATCCGTTGTCGCCGGCCGCGGCGAACACCGACTGGCCCTGCGCGGCGGCCTGCTCGAACAGCAGGTTCTCGGCTTGCTGCAGGCCCGGCTGGCCGGCCTGGATGGCCTGCTCGCACAGCCCCCAGCTCGTGCTCACGATCTGGTCCTGGTCCGCGTCGACGATCGCCGCGTAATTGTCCACCGGATCGTAATCGGTGCCGTTGGTGCCGTAGCTTGGGCCTTCGTAGACGTCGATGGTGGCGCCGGGCGCGATCGCGGAGAGGTCCTCGACGTCGAGGAGCGCCTCCCCGCTGCCAGTCCCGGCTGGCTGGCCGCCGTCGACCTTGATCACGTGCAGGCGCTTGAGCATGCTGGCCGCCCTTGCCGCGCCGAAGTAGCAGGTGTCAAAGACCCTGATATCCGAGCGCAGGAACGGCTCCAGCTCATAGAGCGCGATGTGCTGGCCAGCGCCCGTGTCACCGGCGTCGTACAGCCCGAAGGCGCCATAGGCATGCGCGATCTGATCGTCGGTCAGCCCGCCGTAGCTGCGCGCGGCCGCCGCGGCGCCCCGGC
>JASHQL010000208.1 GCA_030039155.1 Streptosporangiaceae bacterium
CAGGGACGGCAAGACCAGCAGCGAGACGATCAGGCACGCGGCCACCGACGAGCAGGGCACGACCACGCTGCACGCGCGCGAGTACACCACACTCGACCGGGCCGGCCGGATTCAGCTGCCGCGCCAGATGACCAGGCGCCTCGGCATGCGCAGCCGGGTCGAGTTGCAGGAGGAGCCTGACCACATCGGCGTCTGGCCGGACCAGGCAGCCGACAGCGAGCGGCAGTAGCTGCGGCTAGCCTGCCGCTGCGACCGGCCAGCTCAGCTGGCCGCGGGGTCGTAGTAGTGCGCGTACTGCCAGGCGCCGGCCTTGACGAGTTCTTCCCTGGTGAAGGCGCCGAACCTGGCCGGCGACAGGTCGGAGATGTCGAGACGCTGATCCTCGCCGGTGATCCAGTCGGCGACCGCCTCGCCGAGCCCGAGCGAGCTGGAGAACCCCGAGCCGTTGCAGCCGCTGGCGACCCACAGGCCGGGCACATCGGGCACCGGGCCGGCCACGAACCGTCCGTCCGGGCTCATGGTGAACAAGCCGCCGCGCAGTTCAGCCGCCCCGGCCGTGGCCAGCGGTACCTCCTTCGCCACCAGGGCGGCCATCCCGTCTAGCACCGTGCGATCCAGCGGGACGTCGTCGGTGCCGAACGAGACAGGCTGATCCTGCGGGTCAAGCGCGAGCGGGTCTGCCTCGAAGCCGCCCACCATCAGCCCGCCGCGGTTCGGCCGCAGGTACACCGCCGCGTCCACCACCCGGCAGATCGGCGCGGCCGGGTCGAGTTCCGGGGCCGGCTCGGTGACCAGCAGCTGGTGCCGCACCGCGGCTAGCGCCACCTCGCCGCCCGCCAGCCCGGCAACCTGCCGGGTCCACGCGCCCGCGGCATCGACCACGACCGGCGCGGTGATCGTCCTGGCGAACGTGTCCAGCCCGGTCACCCGGCCGGCCGACAGCGTCACCGCCTGCGCGGCCTCGCCCTCGAGCACCTGCACGCCGTGCCGCCTGGCAGCCGCGAGCAGCGCCCGCACCAGGCTCACCGGCTCGTCGATGTAGATGTCCTCAGGGCAGTGCAGCGCCAGCTCATGGCCGGACCCGTGGTAGTAGCCGACCCCGTCGGCCAGCTCACTGGCCGTCGCCTCGCGCACGTCAACGCCCCAGCCGCGTGACTGCGCCGCCTCGGTGCGCAGGTACTGCGCATGCTGCGGGGTCCTGGCCACCAGGTAGCTGCCTGACCGGCAGACCGGCAGCGGCTCGCCCGCCCAGTCACCGAAGCTGACCGCCGCGTCGATGCTGCGCCGGGCGATCCGCGTCCGCAACTCGTCGGCCTGCACGGACTTGAACAGCCCCGCCGCCCTGCCAGAGGCCTGCGAGCCCGCAGTCGCCCGCTCCACCAGCACCACGCTGCGCCCGCGCAATGCGCCGTGCAGCGCCGTGCTCAGCCCGATCGCGCCTGCGCCGATCACGGCAATATCGCACTGCATGGCCTCAGTCTGCCTTGGCGGGGCGGCTGATGGCTCGAACCCAGAACTCACGGATCAAAGGCCGGCCGGCCTCGACCTCCCGGCTCTTGCCGGTAGCCGGGTCTTATGTGAGATTCAAGGTAGCCGCGCTCGTCGCGGTGATCATGGGGATCTGGGTCAGCTCGCCGGGTTGCACCAGATCTTCGTCATGTGCAGCGGCGGGAGATGCGGATGGCGGGTGCACGGGCACAGGTTTCATGCCGTAGGACCGGCGTCGCACGCTGGATCGGCGTGCTGGCGGCAGCACTAGCCCTGGTGGGCTTCAGCATGCTCGGCGTAGCCCATGCCTCCGGAGCCGCGCACAGACCTGGCGCAGCGATCAGCGTGGTGTCCGGCGACCACTTCGCCGGGGCTGCCGCCGGATCCGACAAGCCACCGCAATGCTTCGATCTCACCTCTCCCGACTGTGCAAGCTCCGATCCGCATGTCGAGCTGGGCTTCTACAGCCCGGGCGACACCACCGGCTGCACCTTCGAGATCGATATCGACTGGGGCGACGGGATGAGCACGTCGGCGATGGTCAGCGGCGGCTCAGCCGGCACCACGTACGGTCCCTACCCGCATGACTACACCGGCGGGCTCGGCTCCTATCAGGTCAGCTGGACAACGACCGTCATCACCAACAGCGGCAACTGCACCAATGACAGCGGCACCCTGGAGTTCACCCTCATCACGGCCGGCATCTACCGCGACTTCAACCACACCGACGACGTCAGGACCGCCGTCAAAGACGGCTGGAGCCTGATAGCCAACGTCGCCGGCCTTGCCTGCGTGATGCACGCCAGGAAGAAGGGGCAGCGTATCTGCACGGTTCCGGCCTGCGCGGAACAGTCGTACGACCACCCGACCGGCTCGGACGCCGGCGTCGAGCAGGTGCTGAGCGAGCAGGCAAGCCCGTTCTACCCGGCCTGGATCTCATACTGGACACCGGCCGTCCCGCCTGTCGGCGCTAACTTGTACGACGCCGGGTACGCGGCAGGGCAGAAGGCCGCTGCTGACATCGAGGCGGCAGCGACATCGGTAGCACCGCTCACCCCGGCCGCGCCCGAGTACGTGGGGCTCGACTTCGAGCAGAGCCCGATGGAAGTGTCCTGCGGCAAGCCCGTCGTGCCAGGCAAGACGGCGCACGACGCCGGCTACAAGCAGTGCTGGGACTGGGCAGGCCACAAGGGACAGGTTCGCAACTGCTTCACGCTCGGCTACGCCGGCTGGAAGGAGTTCGCCACGGGCTGGGCAGCAGGGCTGGCATCCGCGGCATCCCCGGTCGCGCTGACCCCCGCCATCTACGTCACGCCAGGCGAGTACGCCGATAAGAAGCTGAACATCCCGCTGCTCGCCACCAAATACGACCTGCCTGTGATCGTCGCCATCAGCCCGGTGCTCCGGAAGAAGGTGCCGACAGGTCCGGGGATCGCCGGCTACGCCGCATACGGCTCCGACGCCGACCATCCGGCGCCATGCGACGACGCGCCCGCCTACATCAAGCGGATGGAGCAACTCGGCGGCATCAGCACAATCCAGTTCAGTGACGTGATCGACGGCACGTTCACTCAGAGCATCGCATGCAAACCTGACGGCCAGCCGGGCTGAAATCTGGCCGGCCGACGGCGCAATGAGCCGGTTGGCGACGCGCATTCTTGCGGGAGTCAGTCGTACAGTTTCGCTGTGATGGCCGGGTCAACTCCAGCTTTGCTGGCGGCACTTTCCAGGAGAGGTGCACGAGGATGTCCAAGCCCGTCCGCAGTCGGTTTGTCCTGATCGCAGCGCTTCCCGTCTTGCTGGCCGCTGCCGGCACGGGCTGCTCATCGCAAGGCCGTACCCAGCTGCTCTCGGTGAGCCATAGCGCTCATGCCTCGTTCAGTGTGCCCGGTGGCCTGTTTGGTGTCGCTGCCATATCGGCGAGCGATGCCTGGGCGGTCGGCTACAACAGCGGCTACGACGCCCTGATGGCGCACTGGAACGGCCGCGCCTGGAAAACAGTGAAGAAACTGCCCGACAGCGACCTTTCGCTCTTTGCCGTGGCTGCGTCATCGCTGAAAAACGTCTGGGCTGTTGGTTACGACGGCGGCACGTCAGTGACCGACCGCTGGAATGGCACCGCCTGGACCGGCAAGACCTCCCTGAAGCTGACCGAGATCCGCGGACTAGCGGTCCTCTCGCGGCATACCGCCTGGGCTGGGGGCGAGACCGAGGACGAGACGTCGGCGATCGCCCGCTGGAACGGCAGCTCCTGGGCGCTGGCTCCACACCCGAGCGTCAATGCCCTGGTGATGGGTGTGGCAGCCACGTCCGCGACGAACGCATGGGCGGTCACCGAATCCGGCAGAATCCTGCACTGGAACGGCGCTGCATGGACGCTGGTGAAAGAGCACCCCGCGTATGGCCTCAACGCCGTGACGGCGACGTCAGCCGCCAACGCCTGGGCCGTCGGATGGGGCTATCGGCCAGGAGGGCCGGTGACCGAACCTGCCTCCGCCTTTACCGTGCACTGGAACGGCACGACCTGGAAGTACGTTCCGACGCCGGTCACCAGCAACTCGGTGCTGAACGGCCTGGCGGCGACCTCCGCAACCAATGTCTGGGCCGTCGGCAGAATTGGCAAGAAAGCGCTGATCCTGCACTGGAACGGCAAGAAATGGGCACGGACGCCAGTTCCGGCATCGACGCGGCTCGTCCAGCTGGAGAGCGTAGCCGCCATCTCGGCAACGGACGCCTGGGCTGTTGGCATCGTCGGGGTCCCCTCGGCCGCCGATCCGCAGACAACGAAGACGATCATCCTGCACTGGAACGGCACCACCTGGAAGTAAGACACTTTCCGCCTTGGCATCGCTTGAATGCAGCGAACAGTCCTAGCGGCCGCCATCGGCTCGTTACCGGAGCTGACTGCCGCGGCATTGCGTGCGAACCGCGCAGCGCGTGGCAGCATGACAAGAGCCACAGCTACTCGGGTGGCCGGTTGATCAGGTCCGGCGCCGCAAGCTGGCAGTGGTTCAGCTTGCTGGAGGGATGCGCCGGGGCCAGGGGAAGGCTATCGCGGCGATCACCCCGAAGACCCCGCGTGCCGCCTTGATGACGGTGGTCAGCTGGCGGGTGACCGGGTTGAACCAGGCCAGGGTGCCGCTGGTGCAGCTGTTCTGCTGGAGCAGCAGCCGGGTTGCGGTCGCTGTGATGATGACGTTGTCGCGGCTGCCAGGCACCCGGATGATCTTGGCCTGCCGGTGTGGTGGCTGCCGGGCGATGGCGATGCGGCCGGTCTGGCAGCCTTCTGCGCCTTGCAGGTACAGCCCGCTGGGCAGCTGCCAGGCGTCGACGTAGCCCTTGTTTTTCTTGCTGGTGGCCGGTCCGGTCAGCGGTGACGGCGCGGCACCGGTAACCGGCACCAGCCACAGGCGGCTGAAGAACCCGGCCGCGGCGGTACCGGCGGCGCAGCTGACCAGCACCGTGCCGGGATCCCGCCAGGCGACGGGGCGGCAGGTCTGGCCCTGGGCCGGGTCGCGGAGCCGCGCGAGCAGCCCGCCGGTGCTCTTGACCAGATCGATGCCATCGCTGGCACCGATCGCGAACGCGGACCCGTCCGGCGAGAACACCGGGATCGGCGTGGGGAAACGCCCGCGCGCCAGGACCCGCCCCGGTCGGCCGCGCAGGCTGTAGCGGACCATAGCGTCGGCCTGCACGTCATCCTCGCGCGGGTACCGCCCGGCGACCAGGCTGCCGGCGGCGGGCCCGTCGTACTGGCCAATCGGGGTGTCGCGCGGCAGCCTGATCTCCGTGACGCGCCCGGTCCGCAAATCGAGCTGGTACAGCCGGCTGCCAGTGCCAAACGGCGCGAGCAAGGCCCTCTCGGCATCGCCGGACCAGTCCACCACCAGCCATCCAGAGCCCGGGTTGGTGGCCGGCCACCTGTCGATGACATACCGGCCGCCGAGCGGATCAACCAGGTACAAGGTCGCCGGCCCCTGCTTCACCGGCTTCAGCCCGGTCCCGCCGCTGGTGGCCCAGTAATCGGCCAGCGCCCAGCCAGGCCCGACGTCTTTCCAGGGAACCTGCGCACGTGACCCCGTCCGCCCAGCTGCCAGTCCCCCAGCGGAGGTTTGCCACCCGGCCTGCAGCGCAGGCGCAGCCGGCGCCGCCGGCCCGGCAGCTGCCGAGCAACCTGCCGTGCCGGCCAGCCCTGCGGCGAGCACGGCCAGCACAGCGGTCACACGGCTAGCCGCCGAACACGCGGCGATGCCGGTCATCCATCAGCCTCCCGGCAACCTGAACGGGCACTGGCAAGAACCACCACACCTCACCATCCGCCCGTATGCAGGCGAACCCCGTCATGGTATGAGCCCGCAGTGTAAGCCGGGAATGCCGCAGGGCCACGGCGCCTGAAAGCACGCGGCGCATTTGCCGCTCCCGGCTCCTGCCACAGTCGGCCGCACGATCGCCGGGCTGCGGACCGGCGTGCTAGGCGCCCGTCTCTTCGTTGAAACGGGCAATCACGTCGCTCGGGATCCGGCCTCGCGCACTGACCTCGATGCCCTGACGCCTCGCCCACGCGCGAACCTCGGAGGAGGAGTTCGGCCCGGTCCTGGATGCCCGGCTGCGACGACTTCCCCGTCCCGGCGCCTGGCTGACCCTGCGGCCCGCCTCGATGTACTTCTCCAGCGCCTTTCTCAGCGCCCTGGCATGTGCGGCATTCAGGTCAATCTCGTAATCGAAACCGTCCAGGCTGAAATGAACGGTGCCCTCCGCCTGGCTGCCATCGAGGTCGTCGACATAGAGCGTCTGAATCTTCTGCACCATAGCGGCCTCTGTTCTCGGGAAGGTCACACCAGCCTGAGCCGACTTGCGCGAACAGGGCCGCCGCCGGTGAGATGACAGGCATCGGAGGCCGCCTCATTCGGATGGCTCCTGGATCCATTGTCACATTCCGGCACGGCGATTCAGTCAAGACCCGCTGATGGCTACCTCCCGGGCTGACGGGAAGCGGGTTGCGGTCGGCTCATCACTCACCCGGGAGCTGGCTATACGGCTCGGCAAAGACCACCAGGTAGCCATCAAGGTCACGGATCCAGATCTCCCGGTGCCCTGCGTTCGGGTTGACGTGCACCTCGTGCACGATGCGCGGATCGACGCCGCGGATGCGCTGCACCGTGGCATCGAAGTCAGAGGTCTCGAACCACAGGGCGACGCCGTTTCCGACTGGCTGCCGAGGATCACCGATGGTGCCGTGATGATGCCCGACCTCGAGGAGGTGCAACTGCATCACTAGCCGCCCATCGACCACCAGCTGCTCGTACTCGTCCCCGCCGTGGCCGCTGGCGGCGCCGAGCACATGCTGATACCAGCGGCTCGCGGCCTGGACATCTGTCACGGCGATCATCGGCTGGGGCCGGATGGACGAGCCTGTGTCGTCGGTCATGCGCCGAGGCTAAGCCGCGGCCCGAACGGTGGCTTGTAGAAATCGGAACAAGCCCTGGCTCGGCACGCCGCGCATCCTTGTGCAGCATCCAGCCAGTCTCGCGAGACGCCTGCAGCTGGCTCCGCGGTTGGTGGCTTCATGCCGCGCCGCCGTCGGCCGCCGGATCCGGTTTGCGGGCCCGGTCGCCGGCGTCGGCGGGCGGGGCCGCCGGCTTGGCCCATGTCCGGGTAGGCATCCAGCCGAGGGTGGCGCGGGCGCGGGTGGTATCGAAGGCTCCCGGCCCGCACAGCGTGAGGCGGTGATGACCGTCGAGGCTGGCGGTCAGCGCCCGCAGGGCGGCAATGGCGACGTCGTCGACGTGCACGAACGCGCCGAGCTCGGCCGTGCCTGGCCCGTACGCAGCCTGGTTCTGGTCGTTGAGGATCAGCACCGGCCGCAGCACGATCGTCGGGACGCCGGTGCGCGCGGTCCAGGCCTGGCACATCTGTTCGGCCAGCCGCTTGGACATGCCGTACGGGCGTGCCGCCCGGACCGGGTGGTCGTCGTCCACCGGCAGGTAGGCAGGGGTGCCCTCGCCTTCGGCGAAGCCGAACACCTGGGCCGAGGAGAAGTAGACCACGCGGTCCAGCCCGTGCTGCTCGGCAGCAGCCAGCACATG
>JASHQL010000209.1 GCA_030039155.1 Streptosporangiaceae bacterium
GCCGGGCGGCAAGACCAGCGGGCGAGCATCGTGGCCACCGACGGTATGGTCACCGACGGCCCGTACCCGGAGACCAAGGAGGTCATCGGCGGTTTCTGTATCGTCGACGTGCCGTCGCGCGAGGAGGCGCTTGACTGGGCCGCCAAGACCGCGGCCGCCTGCCGCTGCACGCAAGAGGTACGGGAACTGCTACCCGACCCGCCCGAAGTCGCCGCGATGCTCCGAGAGGCGAAGATCCGACGGTGACGTGCCCGACGTCAGGCATGCCGGGTTCACCGGTCGGCCGTTAACCGAGGGGCTGGAGCCGGGCGCGCAGCAGGCAGAATTCGTTGCCCTCGGGGTCGGCCAGGACGTGCCAGCTCTCGGCGCCCGTCTGGCCGACGTCGGCGGGCCTGGCACCGAGCGCGAGCAACCGCTCCAGTTCGGCGTCCTGGTCGCGGTCGACGGCGTTGACGTCGATGTGCAGCCGGAGCTTCGCGGGCCGCGAATCGCCGGTACGGCTGAAGACGAGGGTTGGCTGCGGGCCGCCGAAGCCGGCGTCTGGCGGACCGATCTCGATGCTGCCGTCATCCTCCCGGCCGAGTTCGACGTAGCCGAGGACGTTGCCCCAGAATCCGGCGAGCAGGTCTGGGTCGGCGGCGTCGATGACGAGCTCGCTGATGCGGCATGCCACGCCGGTCAGTGTACTGCTTGACGTGCTCGAATATCTGTTCGATAGTGAAGCAATGGGAGTGCCCGCGCCAGCAGTTCCGATGCGCTACGGGGATGCAGTGCTGTCCGGCGACAGCATGCTCCCGGTGCTGCCCGCGCTGCGCGAGTTGCTGCCGGCGGGCGGGCTGCAGCGCGGCTCGGTGCTGACCACTGGCTGCTGGGGACTGCTGCCGTTGGCACTGGCCGCAGGCGCATCGGCCAGCGGCGCCTGGTCCGCCGCGGTCGGGGTGCCTGAGCTTGGCGTGCTCGCCGCGGCAGAAGCCGGCCTCGACCCGGACCGGCTGCTGCTGGTCGCCGAGCCAGGGCAGGACTGGCCGCAGGTGGTGGCCTGCATGCTCGACGGCTGCGACATCGTCATCCTGCGGCCGCCGGACCGGCCGCCAGCGCAGCTGCGGCGCAAGCTCGAGGCGGTGGCCCGCCGCCATGGCAGCGTGCTGATCGTGGTCGGCGGCGGGGAAAGGGGGGCCGTCCGCCCTGGCGAGCACAGCGAGTGGGAGGGCGCGCAGGTCAGGCTGCTGCCGGTGCGCCAGGAATGGGTCGGGGTCGGAGCCGGCCATGGCCGGCTGCGCGCGCGCAAGGTGCTGGTAGCCGCGGATGGCAGGGGCGCGGGGGCACGGTCACGGGAGTGCTGGCTCTGGCTGCCGGCCGCGGACGGCTCGGTGCGGCCGGTGCTCGAAGACACCCAGCAGCGCAGGCCAGACCAGGAAGCGGTGAGCGCCGGTTGAGCCGGGTGCTCGTGCTGTGCTGCTGGCCGGGGGAGACCAAGGACGGTGCGGCTGAACCAAGCGCGCGGGCGTTCGAGCCGGTGCTCGCGCTGCTGGAGCAGTTCTGCCCGCAGGTGGAGGTGCTCAGGCCAGGCGCCTACGCGGTGGCGGCCCGCGGCCCTGCCAGGTACTTCGGCGGCGAGCAGGAACTCGTCGGCAAGCTGGCCGAGGCTGCCGGACAGGCCGGGTTCGGCTGCCGGGTCGGGGTGGCCGACGGGCTGTTCGCCGCTGAGCTGGCCGCCAGCAGCTCGCCGGATCACCAGATCGTGCCGGCCGGCGCCACGCTCGAGTTCCTCGCCAGGCAGCCGGTCAGCGTGCTCGGCCTCCCCGAGCTCACCGTGCTGCTGCCCAAGCTGGGCATCCGCACGCTCGGCGAGTTCGCCGCGCTGCCGGCCGGCCAGGCGGCGAGCAGGTTCGGCGCCGAGGGCGTGGTGGCGCACCGGCTGGCCTGCGGGCTCGACCCGCGCCCGCTCGCCCCGCAGCCGCCACGGCTCGACCTGTCAGTGCAGCAGGCCTTCGACCCGCCCCGCGAGCAGGCGGAGCCGGTGGTGTTTGCCGCCAAGGCGCTGGCCGAGCAGCTGCACGCCAGGCTGCTCACCCGCGGCCTTGCCTGCGTCCGGCTGCAGGTGCGCGTGTGCAATGCGGATGGCCAGCAGGTGAGCCGGCTGTGGCGACACGACGGGCTGCTGTCCGCGCTGGCCGTCGCCGAGCGAGTGCGCTGGCAGCTCGACGGCTGGCGGCCGGATAGCGAGCGGCCGGATAGCGAGCGCGCGGGCGGCGAGCGAGCGCGCGGCGCAGAGCCGCCGGACGAGGGGATCAGCGGCGGCGGGATCACGCTGCTGCAGCTCGTCCCCGACCAGCTTGTCCGCGCGACCGGCAGGCAGCTCGGCCTGTGGGGCGACGCGGTCATCAGCGACCAGCTCGCCCGCGCCGCGATCAGGGTGCAGGCCATGCTCGGCCACCAGGCGGTGACCTTCCCGGTGCTGGCCGGCGGGCGCAGCCCGGCCGACCAGGTGCTGCTCGTTCCGTTCGGTGACGCCGACCTGCCGGAGCGCCCGGCCGACCGGCCGTGGCCAGGCCGGATCCCGGCGCCGACGCCGGCCAGCGTGTACCAGGTCCCGCGCCCCGCGGTGGTCACCGACCAGGGCGGCGACGCGGTGTCGGTCACCGGCCGGGCCCAGCTGTCCGCGCCGCCGGCCCGGCTGGCAGTCGCTGACGGCCCTGACCGCGCGGTCGTCTCCTGGGCCGGCCCGTGGCCGGTCACCGAGCTGTGGTGGGACCCGGCGCGTACCCGCAGGCAGGCCAGGTTCCAGCTCATCACCGACGACGGCCGCGCGTGGCTTGCGGTGCTCACCGGCGGCCGCTGGCTGATCGAGGCCAGCTACGACTGAGGCGCTGCCTCGAGCACCTTGACCATGAACAGGCACGGGTTGCCCGGGTCCCACAGGTCGTGCCGTTCCTCGAGCGGCTGGAAGCCCATCGCGGTATAGAACTGCCTGGTCTTGGCGTACCCGGCGTCGTCGCGGGACGGGCCGAGCGTCTTCACCTGCAGCAGCCGCACTCCGTCGGCGGCCAGGTCAGCCACCAGCGCGTCGACAAGTGCCCGCCCGACGCCGCTGCGGTGCAGGTCGGGCTGCACTGCCAGCAGATGGATCTCGGCAGCGCCGGGGAAGTGCCGCCTGGCAAGCAGCACACCGACCGGGCAGCCGACACGTTCCCGTCCTTGATGGTCTTTGGTTTCCCAGGCCAGGTAGGTGGGCAGCGCGCGGGCGTCCTCGATGTACTCGAGCACCGACTGCTCGATGCCGAACCAGTGCGGCAGCGCGCGCAGCAGCCGCTCGACGCTGGCCGGATCCTGCGCTCCGGTGCTGACCAGCCACTGCCCGGCCGCGCTCATCCCGCCAGCTGCTCCAGGATGGTGCTGGCGATCAGCACTGGCTCGCGCGCGGTCGGGAAGTGATCGGCGCCGGGCATGATGATCAGCCGGCAGCCGGGGATACGCCCGGCCGCGGCCTCGCCGGATGCCACGATCGACGCCCTGTCCTTGTCGCCCACCATCAGCACGGTCGGCGCTGTCACCTCGCCGAGCCGGTCGTAGACCGGATCGTCCTCCTGCTGGAACTGCTCCTCGCTCGGCCCGGCCTTGGCCGCCGACCGCATCAGCTCCTCGACGAACGGGGTCAGCCCGGCCGCCGCCCATTCCCGCAGGCCCATCTCGATCAGGCCCTCGGTGTCGCCGGCCGCCAGCCGCGCCTCGTACTCGGCGTCCAGCTCGGGGTCCTCGTCGTACGGGAAGCCGGGGACTGCCGGGCACAGCAAGGTCAGCGACCTGACCCGGCGCGGCTCGGCGAGCGCGAACTGCAGCGCCGTGCCGCCGCCCATGCTGCAGCCTGCCAGGTGCGCGCTGTGCACGCCGAAGTGGTCGAGCACCGCCAGCAGGTCTACCAGCAGCGAGTAGTCCTCGGTCGCCGCTGGGGAGTTGTGATACCCGCGGACGTCGTACCTGATCACCCGCCCGGCCGCGGTGAGCTGCGGCCAGATCGGGTCCCACATCCGCGAGTCGCCGATGCCCTCGTGCAGCAGCACCAGCACCGGTCCGTCGCCGCCAGAGTCCTCGGCCCACACGCTGTCAGC
>JASHQL010000022.1 GCA_030039155.1 Streptosporangiaceae bacterium
CCTGCCGGTCCCGGCGGCCGCGAGCGCGCTGTCGGCCAGGTGGCTCGGGCAAAGCGCCGGCTCGCCGGCCGTGTCCGCTGGCAGGTCGTGCGCCAGCCCAGGCCGCTGCGCCAGCATGTCGCGCTCGACCTGAGCGGCGGCCAGGCAAGCCGGGCACGCGCCCGGCAGCGTGCTGCCGGTGGCCGGCACCGCCTGCCGCAGCACCGCCCGGATCTCGGCATCAGGGTCGATCGCGGCAAGCCAGTCGGGTCCAGCGGGCGCTGGCGCGGCATCGAGCGCGTGCCGCTGGATGTCCGCCAGCGTGGGCACGAACCGCTGCTGCCCGAACGCGGCAGTCGCTGCCAGGTGCGGGATGCACATCCCGTGCAGGTCGCGGTAGTGGCTCATGGTGTCGATGTCGCGCAGGCCGTCGAGCAGGATGGCCAGCGCCCGGCTGGCCGCCGCGTGGTCGTGCGCACAGGCCGGGCAGCCGAGCACCGGCTCGCTGCCGCCGGCCAGCCGGTCCCGTGCCGCCGCCAGCAGCCGCCGGTACACGGCGGTGAGCCTCGCGGCCGCGCCAGGCTGCGCCATCACCGCTCTGGTGTGCCTGGCGCACATGCCGAGCGACGACTCCATGCTGGCGATCATTGCCGGATCGGCGTGCCCGGCCAGCGCGAACCAGCCGAGGTACCGGCCGGCGGCCTCGGCCAGGTAGCGGCAGACCGGACAGCCGGGGCCGGTGAGCAACTCATCGGCGCCGTGCAGCGTGACCGCGTACGGTTCGCGCGGCAGCGGGTCGGCGGCCGGCATGCAAGCTCCGATCGCGGGTGGACCTCGCGGGGTAGACCAGGTTCATATAGCTTAAACAGCGCTCTATCGGTCTATCGGAGCGCGGTGATCGCATGGACCAGGCGGAAGATCTCGCCCGGCTCGAGGCTGGCTGCACCAGCTTCCTCCGCGGCCACGGACCGGTGCGGGCGGCCGACCTGCTCGCTCAGATTCCGCAGGACACCGCGGTCGACAGCTACGGCGACGGCGGCGTGGTGGCCGAGCTTGAATCCGAGATGGCGGGGCTGCTCGGCAAGCCCGCCGCGGTGTTCCTGCCGAGCGGCACCATGGCGCAGCAGTCGGTGCTGCGGGTGCACGCCGACCGGCGGCAGTCCCGCACCGTGGTCTTCCACCCGATGTGCCACCTGCACACTCGCGAGGAGCAGGGCTACCAGCGCCTGCACGGGCTGACCGGCCGGCCGGCCGGCGACCCGGACCGGCTGATCACGATCGCCGACCTGCAGCGCATCGCCGAGCCGTTGGCCGTGCTGCTGCTCGAGCTGCCGCAACGCGACCTCGGCGGCCAGCAGCCGGACCTGGCCGACCTGGCGGCCCAGGTCGCCTGGGCACGGGACCGCGGCGCTGCCGTGCACCTGGACGGCGCCAGGCTGTGGGAGTCAGCGGCCGGCTACGGCCGCACGCCGGCCGAGATAGCCGGGCTGTTCGACACCGTCTACGTCTCGTTCTACAAGGGCATCGGTGCCCTGCCCGGCTGCTGTGTCGCAGCCGAGCAAGACGTGATCGCCCTGGTCAGGGAGTGGCGCAAGCGGATGGGCGGAACGCTGTACGGCCTGTGGCCGAACGCCGCGTCCGCGCTCGCCTGCCTGCGCAAGCGGCTGCGGCTGATGCCCGGCTACCTGACGCACGCCAGGGCGATAGCCGAAGCCCTGCACGGCGTGCCCGGCGTCCGGGTGCTGCCTGACCCGCCGCAGGTGCCGATGCTGCACCTGCTGCTCGACACCACCCAGGACGACTTCGCCAAGGCGGCCAGGATGCTCGCGGAATCCAGGCGGGTCTGGACCTGGCCGAAGGCCATGACGACCGGCGATCCATCGGTGCAGCGGGTCGAGCTTTCTGTCGGCGACGCGACCTGCGCGCTGTCGGCGGCCGAGGTCGCCGAGACCGTCGCGGTGCTGGCGGGCCGGCCCGGCTAGCGGCGAGCCGCCCCGGTCTCCAGCCGCGAATCGCCCATACTGGCCAGCGTGCGCAGCAAGCAGTACGACCGCGACGTGCTCGCGAACCCGCCAATCCGGCCGTGGCAGCGTGAGCTGCCGAAGGTAGCCGCCGAGCCTGGGCTTGTGGTCGAGGACAGCGCGGCGGAGTTTTGCGGCGCCGTGGTCGGCTGCGACAAGACCACGGTGACGCTCGAGGACGGCCGCGGCCGCCGCCGGGTCTTCCCGCTGACCGAGTCGTTCCTGCTGTACGGCGAGCGGGTGACGCTCGTCCGCCCGGCTGTTCCCGAACCCGCAAGGACGCAGCGGACCGCATCAGGTTCGGTCGCGGCCCCGGCCAGCCGCGCGAAGGTGGCAAGGGCGAGCCGGATCTACGTCGAGGGCCGCCACGATGCCGAGCTGGTGGAGCAGATCTGGGGCGACGACCTGCGCGACGTTGGCGTGGTGGTGGAGTACCTCGGCGGCATCGACGACCTGCCGGCCATCGTGGCGGAGTTCGGGCTGACAGCGAGCGGCCGTCGTTCGCCGATGGCGGGGCCATCGGCTCGGCCTCCCGTGCTAACCGAGAGCCCCCGGCTCGGTGTGCTCGTCGACCACCTGGTCACCGGCTCCAAGGAGACCAGGCTCGCCGGGCGGGTCAGCTCGCCGCACGTGCTGATCACCGGTCACCCGTTCGTCGACGTCTGGGCAGCGGTCAAGCCAGCGGCAGTCGGCATCGGCCGCTGGCCGGACGTGCCGCCTGGCCAGCCATGGAAGGAGGGCGTGCTGCGCGCGATCGGCTGGCCGCCAGATACCGCGGCGGCCTGGCGGCGGATCCTCGGCTCTGTGCACTCCTACGCCGACCTGGAGCCTGCCTTCCTCGGCCGGGTCGAGGAACTGATCGACTTCGTGACAGCGGCTACTTAGGCGCCCACGCGTACACGCCGTTGTCGTTGGCGGTGAACAGCCAGCCGTTGGCGAACGTGCTCTGCGCGAAGTCGTACCCCTCGACCAGGGTGTTCAGGATCGCTCCGGTGTGCGCGTTCAGCAGGTAGGTCTCGTTCGGCGTCGCGGTGCTGTCGAAGGTGCCGACGGCGAGCACGCCTGCCCCGTCGAGGGACGGGCTGCCGATCACGCCGTTGGGCAGGCCGGTGGCCCAGACCAGGTCGCCGGTGCTGGCGTTGCGCTCCTGGACCGCGCCTTCGTACTGGACGCCGCCGATGGTGAACGACGGCGTACCGAGGAACAGGTCGTGCCCGTTGTACGCGGCGGCGGCAATGCACTCCAGGTAGCCGCTCCAGGGCACGCCGACCTGGTCCTCCCAGCGCACCTTCATGCTGGACTGGTTCAGCAGGTAGAAGATCCCGTTCTTGTTGCAGGCCCCGACGTACTGCCTGCCGATGATCACCGGCGACGCCCCGAAGTCACTGTCGTCGACGGCCTGGGACGCCGGTATCTGGAACTTGCCGAGCACCTTGAGCGTGCGCGGCGACAGCTTGAGTATCGACTCGGACAGGCCGGCCAGCTCGTTGCTGTTCGTTCCGTTGGCCGTGCTGACGTAGACATCACCGCCAGGAGCGACCGCCGCGCTCGACCAGACCGACCCGCCGAGTTCGCCCTTCGGCAGCGTGTACAGCACCGCGAGCTTGCGGCCGGTGGCCTGGCTGAAGGCCAGCTCGCCGCCGTGAATGTCGGGCGTGTTGCAGTTGGACGAGATGCCGATGTAGATCCGGCCGCCTGCCACCGTGGGCGAGGCGTAGTTGAAGTAGTTGTTCACCGTGCTCGACGGCAGCGCGACCGTGGCCTTCCACTCCAGCGCCAGGTTCGACGCGCGCAGCGCGAACAGGTACCCGTCGGGTCCGGCGATGTACACGCTCGGCCGCCTGGTCGCCGGGTCGGTGCCGTAGGCCGCGGTCGACACCACGCCGAGCGCCGGGCTGCAGGTGGTGGTCGCCTGGTAGCCGATGTAGCGCTTGTGCTCCACCGCGCCGGTCCGCTCGTTGAGCTGGTAGAACCAGCCGGTGTTCGAGCCGATGTAGACCGAGCCGTTGGCCACGGTCGGCGAGCCGTAGTACTGGATGCCGGCGTCGAAGTGCCACTTGCTCACCAGGCTCGGCGCGTTGGCCGTGGTGATGGCCTTCTGGCCCGGGCTGTATGAGGTGTGCGCCGGCCCGTTCAGGTAGGACGGCCAGTCCGTCGGCGGCTTGCTGGCGTGGCTGATCACTCCGTCCCTGGCCGGTGCCGCCGACGCCTGGGCGACCGCCAGCTGGCCTGCGCCCGCCGCGGCCACGATCGATGCGAATGCCGCGAGAAACCGCGCAGCGGCATGCCTTCCGGGCAGCAGTCGGCCCATGTCCCGCCCTTTTTGACTCGTTGCCTGGCCGGGCTAGCTGGTCCTGGTGGCCAGCAGCACCGGGATCAGTCGCTCGGTCCTGTCCTGGTATTCCGCATACGGCGGGTAGGCGGCCACCGCGCGCTGCCACCACAGCGCGCGCTCGTCGCCGGACAGCTCCCGCACCCGGACCGGGAACGGTTCAGGTCCGTCCTGCAGCAGCACCTCGTCCGGGTCGGCGATCAGGTTGTAGTACCAGAGCGGATGCTTCGGTGCGCCGCCCTTCGAGGCCACCAGCACGTACTCGCCGTCGTGCTCGACCCGCATCAGCGCCATCTTGCGCACCTTGCCGGTCTTGTTGCCGCGGGTCGTCACGATGACCACCGGCATATCGGAGTCCCGCAGCGTGTTGCCCTGCTTGCCGCCGGTCGACTCGTACAGCTCAACCTGGTCGCGTACCCACTGCGCCGGGCTCGGGACGTACTCGCCGTGAAGGCTCATGGGCCGACCCTAATGCCCGCTGCGCAACCGAATCGGCGACTTGGCCAACCGGAAAGACCAGAATTGGCCGGCTCGCAACCGGCGGTTCAATGTCCGCTGCTGCTCAGCCGGTCAGCGAGCACCTCGCCGAGTGAAGGCACGGCGCCGTACCTGCGCCTGATGACGTCGGCGATCAGGCCGGTCCAGCCGGTCTGGTGCGATGCGCCGAGACCGGCCCCGTCGTCGCCGTTGAAATACTCGCTGAACACCAGGTTGTCCCGCCAGGCCGGGTCGTCCTGCAGCAGGCCGACGCCGCCGAAGCAGGCCCGCCGCCCGTCAGCCCCGCGGGCAAACAGCGAGATCAGCCGGTCCTGCAGGTCGGCTGCGACCTGGCCGAGGGTCAGCCGGCGGCCTGACCCGGTCGGGTACTCGACCGTCAGCTCGTCGCCGAAGTACCTGTGGTAGCGGTACAGCGCGCTGATCACCAGGTAGTTGACCGGGAACCAGACCGGCCCGCGCCAGTTGGAGTTCCCGCCGAACAGCGGGGTGGTGGACTCGGCCGGCTCGTAGTCGATGCTGGCCTGGTAGCCCTCCACTTCGATGGTGTACGGGTGATCACGGTGCCAGGCCGACAGCGCGCGCAGCCCGTGCGGCGACAGGAACTCGGCCTCGTCGAACAGCACGGTCAGCATCCTGGCCAGCCGGTCAGGCCCGGCCAGCGACAGCAGCAGCCGCTGGTCGCCTGGCGTGCCGCGGAGCAGCCCGCTGCTGGCCAGCTCGGCCATCCCCGGCACGTCCTGCTCTGCCAGCATTTCCGCGAACTGCTTGCGCACTCGCAGCGCGAGTTCGAGCACGTCCTGGTCGACCACGCCGACCGCGATCGCCGGGATGATGCCGGCCAGCGAGCGGACCCGCACCGGCACCTGTGCCCCGGACGGCGTGATCAGCCGGTCGTAGAACAGCCCGTCCGTCTCGTCCCACAGTCCCCGGTCGGCCAGCGCGGACCTGATCGCGGCGAAATGCTCGATGAACTTCAGCACCAGGTCGGTGGCCGGGCGCTGGCCCGCCCGGTGCAGCACCATCGCGATCGTGCCCATGGACATCGCGTAGAAGCCCATCCAGCCGGTGGCGTCCGCCTGCTCGAGCAGCCCGCCGACCGGCAGGTGCGACCGGTCGATCGGGCCGATGTTGTCAAGGCCGAGGAAGCCGCCCTCGAACAGGTTGTTGCCCTCGGCGTCCTCCCGGTTCACCCACCAGGTGAAGTTGACCAGCAGCTTGTCGAACACCCGGCTGAGAAAGTCGACGTCGCGGCCGCCGTCCACCGCGAACACCTCGAGCGCGGCCCAGGCCTGCACCGGCGGGTTCACGTCGCCGAAGTCCCACTCGTAGGCAGGCAGCGCGCCGCCCGGAGCCTGGAACCACTCACGGCACAGCAAGATCAGCTGGTACTTGGCGAACGCCGGGTCCACGTGCGCCAGCGCCACGCAGTGGAAGGCCAGGTCCCAGGCCGCGAACCAGGGGTACTCCCACTTGTCCGGCATCGACATGATGTCGAACGCGTCGAAGCTGCGCCACCGGCAGTTACGCCCGGTCAGCCGCTCGGCCGGCGGCGGTGGCTGGGCCGGGTCGCCGTCAAGCCAGCGGCTCACGTCGTAGTTGTACAGCTGCTTGGACCACAGCAGCCCGGCGAACGCCTGCCGCATCACCATGGCCTCGTCGGCGCTCGCGCCGGCCGGGGTCAGCTCGGCGTAGAACTCGTCGGCCTCGGCGCGCCGCTGCGCCAGCACCGCGGTGTAGCGGTCGCCGAGCGGCGGGTCCGCACTCTCCTGCGCCGGCCGCAGCCGGAGCCGCAGTTCCGCGCTGCCGCCGGCCGGCAGCTCGAGCTGGTACCAGAACGCGCACTTGGTGCCCCGCTGCTCCGGGTTCACCGTGGCCGCGCCGGCCAGCACGTGGTCGTTGATGCCGTCCTTGGGGTACGGCGTCAGCGGCTCGCTGCCGAACAGCCGAGCCGTGTTGGTCTCGTTCTCGCAGAACAGCGCGCGCGGCAGCGCGCCGTCGGCGCCGGGTCCCGCCAGCCATTGCATATTGCCGGGAACGAGCGGCTGCACGCTGACTGCCGCAGTGCCCGCCGGTGCGTCGCTCGCGACTGCCAGCCGCGGCTGCTGGCTGCCCTCGTCCCACGCCCAGGTGTTGCGGAACCACAACGTCGGCAGCACGTGCAGGGTCGCCTGCTCCTGGCCCGCGTTGGTCACGCTGATCGTCATCAGCAGGTCATCTGGACCGGCCTTGGCGTAGCTCACCTCGACGATCCAGTACCGGCCGTCGGCGAACGCCCCGGTATCGATCAGCTCGTATTCGGGCTGCAGCCGGGTGCGTCCCTCGTTCCCTGCCAAAAGGTCTTCGTAGGGGTACCCGCGCTGCGGGTAGTGATAACGCCAGCGGTTCCAGGCGTGGCTTGGCACCGCGTCCAGGTACCACCAGTACTCCTTGACGTCCTCGCCGTGGTTGCCCTGGCTGCCGGTGAGGCCGAACGCGCGCTCCTTGAGGATCGGGTCGGCGCCGTTCCACAGCGCCAGCGCCAGGCAGATCCGCTGCTCAATGTCGCAGAAGCCGGCCAGCCCGTCCTCGCCCCAGCGGTAGGCGCGGGACCGCGCGTGGTCGTGCGGCAGGTAGTCCCAGGCCTCGCCGTCCTGGCTGTAGTCCTCGCGGACCGTGCCCCACTGCCGCTCGCTGAGGTACGGGCCCCAGCGGTACCACTCGCCGGCCTGGTGCAGGCCCTCCTCAAGCCGGCCGAACCCGGCGACCCTGTCCCGCTCAGCGCCCATCGCAATATGCTCGCATGGCGATGGCGCAGAAGATCAGCAGCGCGGCCAACCCCGTGGTCAAGCGGATGCGGCGGCTCGCGGACCGCAAGCACAGGCGGCGCGAGCGCGCGTTCGTGGTGCAGGGCATCCAGCCGGTCTGGCAGGCAGTCGAGGCTGCAGCGCCGATCGAGCTGCTGATCGTCGCACCCGACCTGGTGCGCCAGCCGGCCGCGCTGGCGATGGTGGCCGCTGCCGAGGCCGCGGGCACGCCGGTGGCCACGTTCGATCCCATGCTGTTCGGCAGGCTGGCTGACCGCGAACTGCCAGGCGGGCTTGCCGCGATCGTGTCGAGCTGGCCGATGGTGCTCGGTGACCTGCCGGCCGCGGCCGACTCGCTGTACGTGGCGCTGCACGAGGTGGGCAGTCCTGGCAACCTCGGCACGATCATCAGGACCGCCAGCGCGGCCGGCGCGGCCGGGGTGATCCTGCTCGGCGACTGCGCCGACCCTTATGACCCGGCCGCGGTGAAGGCAAGCATGGGCGCGCTGTTCACCGTGCCGGTGGCACAGGCGTCGGCCGACGGGTTCTGGCTGTGGGCGAGGAGTCACGGGGTGCGGGTGGTGGCGACCGCTGGCCGTGCGGCTACCTCCTGCTGGGAGGCCGAGCTGCCGTTACCGCTGGCCTTCCTGCTCGGCAGCGAGGGCACCGGGCTGCCTGACTCGCTGCTCGACCAGGCCGCAGACAGGGTGCGGATCCCGATGACCGGCACCGCGGAGTCGCTGAACCTGGCGGTCGCGGCCGGCATCGTGCTGTACGAGGCGCGCAGGCGCTCGCCCTAGGGTGCGCGAGTCGTCTTTCAGGGTCGAATACGGGGTCTATCCCTATGTCGCCGCGGGCTGCCGGGCGGAAGGCTTGCTGTCGGCCCGGCAGCGGCTTGCGTGCTGCCGCGGGGCCCACAGCAGACCCACGGGAGGACATACCACGGATGGACGCCGACGCGTTGATTCAGCTCAGCGGGGTAACCAAGCGCTACGACAGCTCGGGCCAGCCGGCCGTCGACAACGTCAGCCTGCAGATCGGCGCTGGCGAGTCGGTCGCGGTGATGGGACCTTCAGGCAGCGGCAAGTCCACGCTGCTCAATGTGATCGCCGGGCTCGACCGGCCGACCAGCGGCACGGTGACGGTGGCCGGGGAGCGGATCGACAAGCTCAGCGAGACCGGCGTCGCCAAGTTCCGCCGCCGCAAGGTCGGCATGATCTTCCAGTTCTTCAACCTGCTCGATGACCTGACAGTTGCCGACAACGTGCTGCTGCCGGCTCAGCTGGCGGGCCTGTCACGGGGGCAGGCCCGGCAGCGCGCAGGCTCGCTGCTTGACCGGCTCGGGCTGGCCGAGCACCGGCAGGCCTACCCGGCGCGGCTGTCCGGCGGCCAGCGGCAGCGAGTGGCAATCGCCCGCGCGCTGGTCAACTCGCCGGAACTGCTGCTTGCCGACGAGCCGACCGGCGCGCTCGATACCACCACCGGGGAGGAGATCGGCGCGCTGCTGGCCGAGCTGAACGCCGCGGGCCAGACCATGGTGCTGGTCACGCACAACCCTGACCTGGCCGCCAGGTACGCCAGCCGGACCGTGCAGCTGGTCGACGGCCGGGTGACCAGCGACGTGGTCGCGGCGGTGCCGCGATGAACATCCGGCCGGTGCTGAAGGCAGCGTCCGGCGGGGTGTCACGCAAGCGGACGCAGACCGCGGTGATCTTCCTGGTGCTGCTGGTGTCGACCGCTGCCGCCACCCTCGGGCTGGCGCTGCTGGCGAACTCAAGCGGGCCGTTCGACCGGGGCTTCGCGGCGCAGCACGGCGCGGACGTGACCATGGGATTCTCGTCGGCGCGGGCGTCCGACGGGCAGCTCGCGGCCACCCGCAAGCTACCCGGCGTGACCGGCAGCGACGGGCCGTTCCCGGCGACCGAGGTGACGCTGGCGCACGCGGGCTTCCAGCTGCCGCTGGCCACCGTGGTCGGCCGCGGCTCGGCCGGCGGCAAGGTGGACGACCTCACGCTGACCGCCGGGCACTGGCCGGACGGGTCAGGGCAGATCGTGCTGGCGAACAACACCTACCTGGTGCCGGACGTCGGCCAGCAGCTCACCGTCGAGAACGCGCCGGGCAAGCCCAAGCTGACCGTGGTCGGGTTCGCCAACTCGATCACCAACACCGCCGACGGCTGGGTGCTGCCGTCCCAGGTCGCAGCGCTGCGCCCGGCCGGCCAGCCGCCAGCCGCCGAGATGCTGTACTCCTTCGCCAAAGCTGGCACGGCGGCGCAGGTGCGGGCCGACCAGGCCGAGATCGACGCCGCGGTGCCGGCCGGCGCGGTGACCGAGCACGAGTCCTGGCTGGTGGCCAAGGCGCAGGCAGCAGGCGCAGGGTCGATCATCGCCCCGTTCGTGGTGGCGTTCGCGCTGATCGGGCTGGTCATGTCGGTGCTGATCGTGGCCAACGTGGTCAGCGGCGCGGTGGTGGCCGGCTACCGCAGGATCGGCGTGCTGAAGAGCATCGGGTTCACCCCGCCGCAGGTGGTCTCCGCCTACCTGGCCAGGATCGGCCTGCCGGCCCTGTTCGGCTGCCTGCTGGGCGTGGCCGTCGGCAACTGGCTCGCGCGGCCGGTGCTCGACAAGTCGGCGCCGGTCTACGGCGTCGGCAGCCAGTCGGTGCCGCTGTGGGTGAACGTCCTGGTGCCAGCCGCCATGTTCGCGCTGGTGCTGCTGACCGCGCTGGTGCCGGCGCTGCGTGCGGGCAGGCTGTCGGCCATCCAGGCGATCGCGACCGGGCAGGCGCCGAGCCAGGGCCGCGGCTACGCCGCGCACCGGTTCGCCGCCGGGCTGCGGCTGCCGCGCCCGGTCAGCATCGGCCTGGCCGCGCCGTTCGCCAGGCCGGGCAGGACCGTGGTCACGCTTGCCGCGATCGCGTTCGGTGCGGTCGCGGTGATCTTCGCGGTCGGCCTCGACGCATCGCTGGCCCAGGCCTCCGACGGGCAGACGCACGCCTCGGCCGTGCAGGTGCAGGCGGGGCCGAACGGCCCAGGCGGGATCGGCCTGGGCGGCAGCCGGGACCATGCAGTGCGCGCCGCGCTGCGCTCGGTGCCTGGCACCAGCAGGTATGTGGCCGAGGACTTCCTCGAGCTCGGCGTGCCAGGGCTGAGCCAGCCGGTGAACGCCGAGGCGTTCGCCGGCAATGCGAGCTGGACCGGCTACCAGCTGATCTCAGGGCACTGGTACCACGGCACCGGGCAGGCCGACGTGAATACCGGCTTCCTGCAGGCCACCGGCCTGTCGCTGGGCGACTCGGTCCGGGTGTCGGCGGGCACCAGCACGGTCCGTGTGCGCATCGTCGGCGAGGTGTTCGACCCGCAGGGCAAGGACCAGGGCGCGATGCTGACGAGCTGGCAGACGCTCGGCGGCAGCGCCGCGGGCCTGCGGATCCAGCAGTACGACATCGGTGTCAAGCCGGGAGTGAGCGTGCCTGGCTACGCTTCGCAGCTCGGCAGCGACCTTGGCCAGCGGTATTTCGTCGGCACCACCGCGCACAGCGGGCAGTTCTACCAGATCGCCGAGGGGCTGATCGCCATCCTGACGCTGATGCTGGCGGTGGTGGCGGGCCTCGGCGTGCTGAACACCGTGCTGATCAGCACCAGGGACCGGGTGCATGACCTTGGCGTGTTCAAGGCGGTCGGGATGACGCCGCGGCAGGTCATCGCCATGGTGGTGTGCTGGGTGGTCGCGCCGGCCGTGATCGCCGCCGCGATCGCGATCCCGGCCGCGATGGCGCTGCACGTCGCCACCGTGAACGCGATGGGCCAGGCGGCCGGCACCGGGATCTCGTCGGTGATCATGGATGTGTACAAGCCGGCCGAGATCGTGCTGCTCGCGCTGTCCGCGCTGGTGATCGCGGCCATCGGGGCGCTGTTGCCGGCCGGCTGGGCGGCCGGCGCCAGGACCGCGACCGCGCTGCGCGCCGAGTAGTCGATCTTGGGCTAGCACGTGGGGAAGATTGCTGTCGCCCTGGCGACAGCAATCTTCCCCACGTGACCGTGATCGGGCTGGACTGCCCGGAGCTGGGACGGCAGTATCGGGACAAAGCGGCGGGAGAAGGGCTGGCGTACTGATGGGCGGACTGACGGCCGAGGTTGACCCGGCAGAGGTGGGCTTCGACCAGGCGAGGCTGGATCGCATCGACCGGTATTTCG
>JASHQL010000210.1 GCA_030039155.1 Streptosporangiaceae bacterium
GAAGATCTCCGCCTGCTGGGCCAGGCCGAGGTCGGCCAGCGTCGGCGCCGACCGCACCTGCGCGTAGGAGGCAAGCAGTTGCCGCGGGTCGCGGATCAGGAACGCGTGCGTCAGCCCGCGCAGCTGGCCGCGGTCCACCTCGGGCAGCAGGTGGTGGGCCATGTGCTTCTGGTAGGAGATGGTCTTGCCAGGCGGCAGCGGCGCCCGCGCGAGGTCGCCGAGCACGACCCGCCAGTCGGCTGGCATGCTCGCGATGACCGCGCCGGATGCCGGGTGCTCGATCCCGGTGCTTGCCAGGTAGAAGCCGTACAGCGGCTCGTCCACCACCACGGTGTCCGGCCGGTTCTCCCAGGCGCGCATCAGCGCGGTCGACACCGTGCGCGGCCCCGACCACATCGCGATCCTGACGACGGGGGAGGCAGCACTGTCGCCCGGCACGGGCGGCCCTAGAGCACGACGACCGAGCGCAGCACCTCGCCGCGGTGCATCTTGGCGAATGCCTCCTCGACCGCGTCCAGGGCGATGGTCTCCGACACGAACTTGTCAAGCGGCAGCCTGCCCTGCAGGTGCAGGTCGACCAGCATCGGGAAGTCGCGGGTCGGCAGGCAGTCGCCGTACCAGGACGACTTCAGCGCGCCGCCGTGGCCGAACACCTCAATCAGCGGCAGCTCCAGCCGCATGTCCGGGGTCGGCACGCCGACCAGCACCAGCGTGCCGGCCAGGTCGCGCGCGTCGAACGCCTGCCGGTAGGTCTCCGGGCGGCCGACAGCCTCGATCACCACGTCGGCCCCGTTGCCCTCGGTCAGCTCGCGGATCCGCTGCACCGGGTCGGCCGACCTGGAGTTGACCGTGTCGGTGGCGCCGAACTGCTTCGCCCAGTCCAGCTTCCGGTCGTCCACGTCCACCGCGATGATCTTGCGCGCGCCGGCCAGCCGCGCGCCCAGGATCGCCGCGTCGCCGACGCCGCCGCAGCCGATCACCGCGACCGAGTCGCCGCGGCTGACCCCGGCGGTGTTGATCGCGGCGCCCAGGCCGGCCATCACGCCGCAGCCGAGCAGGCCTGCCACCTCGGGCTTGATCGCCGGGTCGACCTTGGTGCACTGGCCGGCCGCGACCAGCGTCTTGTCCGCGAACGCGCCGATGCCGAGCGCGGCCGACAGCGGCGTGCCGTCGGCCAGCGTCATCTTCTGGGTGGCGTTGTGGGTGGCGAAGCAGTACCAGGGCCGGCCGCGCAGGCAGGCGCGGCACTGCCCGCAGACCGCGCGCCAGTTCAGGATCACGAAGTCGCCTGGGGCGAGCCCGGTCACGTCCTCGCCGACCGCCTCGACCACGCCCGATGCCTCGTGCCCGAGCAGGTAGGGGAAATCCTCGCCGATGCCGCCCTCGCGGTAGTGCAGGTCGGTGTGGCACACGCCGCAGGCCTGCACGGCGACCAGTGCCTCGCCCGGGCCTGGATCGGGCACCAGGACCGTGGTGACCGTGACCGGAGCGCCCTTCGCGGTGGCGACAACGCCGCTGACCTCATGTGCCATGTCCAGTTCCCCTTCTGCAGTCGACGCGCGCTGGCGTGCGCCGATGATAGCGGGACTGGCTGAAGTCAGCCGCGGACGGCAGGGCTGGCAGCCATCCCGCCGCCCGGCGCCGCGGGCGGCGCGACCGGCGGCGGCAGCGGCACCGCGAACTTCAGGCCGTTGCGCCGGGTCAGCAGGTTCACCGGCACGTTCGGCGGCTTGAGCGGGGCGAGCGCCAGCCGCACTTCATGCGGGGTCACGTCACAGAGCCTGACCAGGTACCGCGGCGGGTCGGGCAGCGGCTCGGTGAGCGCGGGCCTGCCGCGGCCAAGGCCGATGGGGATGAACAGCATGCCGATCCAGCGCAGCGCCTGGCTGGCCCAGCTCATCCGGTGCACGATCGGCGCCGACGGGCCGAGGGTGATCTCCATCAGCAGGCCGTAGTGCCGGTCGACCATCCTGATCCGCTCGACGTCATGCCACGGCAGCACCACGATCCGGCGGCCTGGCCGCTTGCGGTTGGTCCGGCTGCCGAGCAGGATGCCGCTCGCGTCTGCCCTGAAGGTCGCGTGCCTGACCGTCGCCATCACCGAAATCAGCGTGGCGAAGCCCAGTGCCATCGCGGCGAGCTCGGTGCCTGCCAGCCACAGCGGCAGCGAGCCGCCGCCGATCAGCAGCGCGCCGAGCACGACCGCGCAGGCCAAGATCAGGAACCAGGCGGGCAGCACCCACAGGTACCCTCGCGGCAGCCGGCTTGATGGCCCCCTGACCACGCCGATGAAGCTGTCGTCCAAGTCCGCTGCCTCCCCCTACGCGCCTACCGAAATCCTCGGCTGTCCGGCCTTGCGCGGCAAGGGGGAAATGACTATCGGACCTGATGGGCGGTTCCGTACGGCTGACCCCGTAGCCTGAGGGCAGCCAGGCCGCGTCCCGCGGGACGCGGCCTTCGAGCACGACGTGGTGCGAGGGAGCAGCGATGCCGGTAGCAGAGATCACCCGAGCGGAGACCAGGGAGCGCGGCAAGCTGCTGCAGGTACACGCCTACACCGTGTCGCTCGACCTGACCAAGGGCGACAAGATCTTCGGCTCCGAATCGGTGATCAGCTTCGACTGCAGCCAGCCGGGCGCCGCGACCTACCTCGACCTGATCGCCGAGGTGGTGCACGAGATCGTGCTGAACGGCGAGCAGATCGACCCGATGACCAGCTGGGCCGACGGCCGGATCGCGATTGCCGGGCTTGCCGCAAGCAACGAGCTGCGGGTGACCGCCGACTGTGCCTACACCCATGACGGCTCCGGCATGCACCGGGCGGTAGATTCGGCCGACGGCCGGGTGTACACCTACACCAACCTGGAGCCGGCCGAGGCCCGCAAGGTCTACGCCAACTTCGAGCAGCCCGACCTGAAGGCCGAGTTCACCTTCCACGTCACCGCGCCGGCCGGCTGGGTGGTGCTGTCGAACCAGCCAGGCCTTGACCCGGAGCCGGTCGCGGGCACCCACGCGGCGACCTGGCATTTCCCGGCCACGCCGCGGATCTCCACCTACCTGACCGCCGTGGTCGCCGGTGAATACCACCTGGTGCGGTCCGAGCACACCACCAGGGCCGGCCAGGTGATCCCGCTCGGCCTGGCCTGCAGGCAGTCGCTGGCCCAGCACCTCGAGGCCGCGGACATGTTCGCCATCACCGGGCAGGGCCTTGACTTCTACACCACCCTGTTCGAGATGCCGTACCCGTTCGCCAAGTACGACCAGGTGTTCGTGCCAGAGTTCAGCGCCGGCGCGATGGAGAACGTCGGCTGCGTGACCTGGGCCGAGCAGCTGCTGTTCAGGTCCAAGGTGACCGACGTGATGTACGAGATCCGGGCCACGGTGCTGCTGCACGAGATGGCGCACCAGTGGTTCGGCGACCTGGTGACCATGCGCTGGTGGGACGACTTGTGGCTGAACGAGTCGTTCGCCGAGTTCAGCGCGGCGCTGGCCGCCGCCGAGGCGACCAGGTTCACGCAGGCCTGGACCACGATGGCGGCCAGCCGCAAGACCTGGGGGTACTGGCAGGACCAGCTGCCCTCGACGCACCCGATCGCCGGCGACGTGCCCACGCTCAGCCAGGCGATGGCCAACTTCGACGGGATCAGTTACGCCAAGGGCGCGGCAGTGCTCAAGCAGCTTGTCGCCTACGTCGGCAGGGAGCAGTTCTTCGACGGCATCAAGGCCTACTTCGCCGAGCACGCCTGGGGCAACGCGACGCTGACCGACCTGCTGGCCGCGCTCACCGCTGCCTCGGGCAAGGACCTGGCCGACTGGTCCAAGGCCTGGCTGGAGACCGCGGGCCCGAACACGCTGCGTGCCGAGTTCGAGGTCGACGACGACGGCAGGTTCACCGCGTTCGCGGTGCTGCAGGAGGCGCCGCCAGAGCACCCGACGCTGCGGCCGCA
The DNA here is from genome assembly GCA_030039155.1 of Streptosporangiaceae bacterium. Lineage (GTDB taxonomy): Bacteria > Actinomycetota > Actinomycetes > Streptosporangiales > Streptosporangiaceae > JOPF074. Next base: position 3,948 of record JASHQL010000210.1, read on the forward strand.
CCGGATCGCGATCGGCCTCTACAACAGCCATGATGGCGCCCTGACCAGGAGCCAGCAGGTCGATGTCGAGGTGACCGGCGCCAGGACCTTCGTTCCCGTCCTGGTCGGAAAACCGCAGCCCGACCTCATCTTGCTCAACGACGACGACCTCGGCTATGCCCTGATCAGGTTCGACGAGCGGTCGCTGCGGACGCTGACCACCTCGATCGGCGACTTCACCGACGGGCTGGCGCGGACGGTGAGCTGGAGCGCGGTCATCGACATGGTGAGCCAGGCCGAGCTGTCCTACCCGGCGTTCATCACGATCCTGGCGGCCGGCATGGGCCAGGAGCCGTCGGTGTCCGTGCTGCAGATCCTGCACAGCCTCGCGGCCCGGCTGATGGTCAGGATGGCCGACCCGGCCGGCGTGCCGGCCGCCAAGGACAAGCTCGCCACGGTGGCGATGCGCGAGCTGCGCACCGCCGAGCCAGCCAGCGACCACCAGCTTGCCTGGGCCCAGCTGCTGGCCTGGACGGCGATCACCGGCGAGCAGCTCGACCTGGTGGCCGGCCTGTACGACGGCAGCACCGAGATCCCCGGCCTGACCGTGGACACCGAACTGCGCTGGGCGTTCCTGCGGCGGCTGGCCGCCACCGGCAGGGCTGGCGACCCGGAGATCGACGCGGAGGCCGCGCGGGACGCGACCGACGCCGGCCAGCGGCACGCGCTGGCTAGCAGGGCCGCGGTGCCCGACGCCGAGCACAAGGAGGCTGCCTGGCGGCTGCTCGCGGAAAGCGGCGAGCTCGGCACCGAGGGCCTGCTCGAGGTCGCCCCGGCGTTCGGCATGCCGGAGCACGCGCAGCTGCTGACCGGCTACGCGCGGCGGTTCTTCGACACGCTGCCCGCGATGTGGGAGGACCGTGGCGAGCAGTTCAGGCTGACCCTCGGCGACTCGCTGTTCCCGTACTACGCGGCGTCGCCAGAACTGCTGGAGATGACAGACGACTTCCTCGCCGCTGACGACCTCGAGCCGTCGCTGCGCCGGCTCATCCTGGAGCGGCGCGACGTGGTGGCCAAGGCGCTGCAGGCCAGGACGCTACCCGGGTAATCCGGACACGGCCCGGCGCGGTCAGGGAACTTCGCTGTAAGTTCCGCCCGTTGCACGGGATGAGACGGCCGGGAGCCGTCACCTCATTGCCTGCTGGTCGAGCGGCGTGAGACATCGGGGCGGGGCGCCTCCGATGCAGGTCACCTTCCGCCAGTGGTCGCGATCGCGGCCGGAGCGTCCATGCTGCCTGCCCACCGGCAACTGCGGCTCCGCTGGCGGTCAGCTATCTCCTGACACGTCGTTCCGGCACGCCGAGTGCCGGATGAGGGAGCTTGAGGGACTTGGCGTCCACCCCGCGCCTGGCCGCCGCCGTTGCTGCCGACCGGCAGGCCGGCCCGCAGCCGCCATCGCCGAGACCGAGCGGGCCCGGCTGGCGGCCAGCCCGCTGGGCGGCCTGCTCGCTGGCGGCTACCAGCCTGCTGGTCATCCTGATCGCGGTCACCGTCCGCCCGGCCGGCCCGTTGCCTGGCCCGCAGGGCG
>JASHQL010000211.1 GCA_030039155.1 Streptosporangiaceae bacterium
CAGGCGCGCGGGCCTGGCTGGACCAGGAGCTGGAGAACCTGGCTGCGGTCGTCGTGCAGTGCGCCGACCATGGCTGGCCGAGGCACGCTACCCGCCTGGCCGGCACGCTGCACCGCTACCTGATGTGCGGCAGCCACCTGACCGAGGGGCTGAACATCCAGAGTCACGCGCTGGCAGCCGCCAGGCAGTGCGGAGACCTTGCCGCGGAAGCCGAGGCGTTGAACGGCCTGGGTGCCATCTGCTACATGAAGGGTCACTTCGGTGACGCAGCCGGGCACTACCAGGCCGCGCTTGAGCTCTACCGGGCCGGCGGAGGGCTGGGCGAGGCTCGCGTGCTGCGCAACCTCGGCCAGATCGAGCATCAGATGAGCAACGACCGGGCAGCGGCCGGGTACTACCGCCGGGCGTTCGCTGCCTTCACGGCGGCCGGGGATACCTGGGGCGCGGCGCGGGCGCTGGTCGGGCTCGCCGAGGCCGAAACCGAGCTGGAGCGTTACCAGCAGGCGGCCGAGCATCTGCAGCGTGCGCTGCCGATGGCTCGCGCCGCTCGGGACCAGGAAGGCGAAGGCGCGGCCCTGGAGGCAACCGGAGCGCTGTGCCTCCGCCGCGGCCAGCTGGCTCAGGCGGCGCGTTTCTTCAGCAGAGCCCTGGCCATGTTCCGTCGCCTCAACTTCCCGACCGAGGAGGCTGCTCAGCTGTTCAACCTGGCCGAGGTCAGCCTGCGCCAGGATGAATGCAGCCAGGCCATCGGCTACCTGCAGCAGGCGCTGACCGGGTTCAGGCACGTTGGCTACCAATACGGCGAGATCAGGGTGCTCCGCAGCCTGGCCGCCGCCCTGCACGGGGCCGGCCAGCCCACCGCGGCCCATGCCGAGCTGGCGGCAGCGCTGCGGCTGGCCGCCGAGACCGGCAACACCTACGAGCAGGCATGCGCGCACCGGGACCTCGCGGATCACCACCAGCGCGCCGCGGAGCACGAGCTGGCCCGTCAGCACTGGCAGCAGGCACTCGCGCTGTTCACCAAGCTCGACGCACCGGAAGCCGACCAGGTACGGTCGCAGCTCGCCGGGTGAGTCGGCCGGCATGTCGCTGGGGGCCGGCCGGCGTGTCGCGGGGGGCCGGCCGGCCGGATGTGCCAGGCGGGACTCAAGTGCCGGCCGGGCGGGTAGGGAGGACCCTGATCGCATCGTGGGCTGCATCGGGGGAGGCCAAGATGACCGGACTCGTCAGGATGAACCTTGACTCGCCAGAAGAGACCCGGCCGTTCGAGGGAAATACCGGCCAGCTTCAGCTGGTGCACGTGCAGGAGGGCGGCGTCGGCAGGGCGACCTTCCTGCCCGGCTGGCGGTGGTCAGAGCACGTCAAGCCGATCGTGCATACCAATAGCTGCCAGGAGCCGCATACCGGATATTTCATTTCCGGCCATATGAAGGTCGTCATGGACGACGGCGAGGAAATGGAGTACGGCCCAGGAGACTTCGCCATCATGGCGCCCGGCCACGATGCCTGGGTCATCGGTGACGAGCCATGCGTGACGCTGGACTGGCAGGGGTTCGCTGACTACGCCAAGAGCTAGCCGACGCGGGCTGGCAGTGGGGTGCCGTCTGCGGTAGGCACCGATTCGGTGCCCAGGTAGTCGGTCGTCCCGGCGTTAGGTTGGATTCGGTGCCACGCACTCCGCCGGCCCGGCGGTACGTCCGGTTCGGTACCGGCCCGCCGCTGGGCCCGGCTGTACGTCCGGTTCGGTACCGGCGCGCCGGCCTGGCGCCGGCGCTTCGCCGGCGGTATGTCCGGTCGGGCTGCCCCCGCGGCGCCGGCGCCAGCCCACCGCCCGGCTGGACGTCATAGCGGCGCTGCGGCGCGGCGGTCTGATTTGACGCAAGCCCTTATGCCGCCTAATGTTTCATCTCGCCCCAAGACGGCGGGCCGCCTCCCGGCAGCCTCCTCAGGGGCCCAGCTCACACCCTCTTAGCTCACGCGAACCGGGCTTCCCGGAACGCGAGACTGGGTATGCTGGATGTACTGTCAGTAACGATGCAAGTCAAAACCGCTAACTCGGTTGACAGGTTAGTGACTGTCCGGTAAGTTAGCAGGGTTGCCCCGGAAGAGATCGAGAGGTCTCAGATGGTGTGCGTCCGCTCCTTGAGAACTCAACAGCGTGCTAAAAGCCAGTGCACATGCACATACCCCGTCATGAGGGGAGATACACCGGCATGGTCCGGTGGTTCTGCCCTGACGGATTGGTTTGCCAAGATCGCCTCCATGGACCGCTTGCGGCCCGGACGAGGCATCTCTTCTTGTCAGCAGACCGTCTGACGGCCTCCGGGCCGGCTGGCGGCTTTGCATAGAGACATTCAACGGAGAGTTTGATCCTGGCTCAGGACGAACGCTGGCGGCGTGCTTAACACATGCAAGTCGAGCGGAAAGGCCCTTCGGGGTACTCGAGCGGCGAACGGGTGAGTAACACGTGAGCAATCTGCCCCTAGCTTCGGGATAGCTCCGGGA
>JASHQL010000023.1 GCA_030039155.1 Streptosporangiaceae bacterium
GCGTCCCGCTTGAGCTTCTGCAAGATGAACGCGCTGATCTGCTGCGCGGTGAACTTCTTGCCGTCGATGGACACCGTCCAGTCCGTGCCCATCTGCCGCTTCACCGACCGGATGGTCCGGTCCACGTTGGTCACTGCCTGACGCTTGGCGACCTCGCCGACCAGCACCTCGCCGTTCTTCGCGAACGCGACCACAGACGGCGTGGTCCGGGATCCCTCCGCGTTCGCGATCACTGCCGGCCCGCCGCCCTCCAGGACCGCCACCACCGAATAGCTCATCCCCAAGTCGATCCCGACAGCTCTGCCCCGACCCCCGCGCCGGCCGCCTGCGGCCGGGGCCGTCGCAGGCCCGGAACCAGCCGCCGCAGTGACCGCATGCGGCGGCGGCGCGGCAGCCTCAGGCCCCGCCGCACCATGAACCCCGCCGACGCCGGCCTCGCCGGCCAGACCCAGGGCCGGGGCAATGACAGCTAACGCCCAGGCGCATGCCTCCGGTTTCAGCGAGCTGGCGTCGGCGAACGCAGCAGCAGCCAGCCGCGCCGCGGCAGCCGCGCTCAGGCCCTGCGCCACATGGCCGCGGAACCTGTCCGCCGCACCGAACTCAGCCGCGGCGACCAGGACCCGCGCCGCGCCCGGCGCATCCGGCAGCAAGTCCGCGAGCAGCCCTGCCATCAATTCCGGGCGCGACAGAACATCCGGTCCGTAGCCATCGACGATCTCCCGCACCGCCGCAGCCGCCTCGCCGGCGTCGCCCAAACCCGGCACGGCCAACCGAACCCCTCCCGGCCTCCTGCCACGGGCACCCGCACCCGCCAGTTACCGCACGATACTTGCCGGCTCACCACCCAGCTAGCCCCGCCCGTGGCTGGGAAACGCCTTCGGTAGATGACGCGCGGACCAGTGGCGCGGCTGGCGCTACCGGCCGGGCTACCGTGGATGGCCGGCGGCTGCGGCCCTGCATGCCATGCTCGGGCGTGGCAGCTGCGCGGGCACGGAGGTGGCGGACGTGACGGTGCTGCACTGGGCTCGTCATGGCGAGAACGTCGCGAACTTGTCCGGAACCTTCTCCTATCGGGTCTTCGACGGCGATCTGACCAGCCGGGGCATGACGCAGGCTCAGCACCTGGCGGACCGGCTGCACGCGGCCACCGACCGGTACGGGCTGCTGGTGTGCTCGCCGCTGCGCCGGGCCCGGCAGACCGCGCAGATCGTCTCCGACCGGCTTGGGTTGCCGGTGGCGGCCGAACTCGACGACCTGCGTGAGGTCAACGTGGGCGAGCTGGACGGGCGAGCCGACGCCGCCGCGTGGCAGGTGTATCACGCAACGCTGACCGCCTGGCGGTCCGGGCAGCTCAGCCAGCGGTTCCCCGGCGGCGAATCCGGGGCTGAGCTGGCCGCCAGGACCAGGCGCGCCCTGCTCGGCATCGCAGCCAAGGCTGCCGGAGCGGACGCGCTCGTGATCGCGCACGGCGCCAGCATCAGGGCCGCGGTGCCGGCACTGACCGGGCAGCCGGACCCGGGCCGGGACCTCGCGACCGGCGCGGTGGCCCGGCTTTCGGTCACCAGCGGCCACGGCCAGGCCGTCATCGCGTTGACTGCCTGGCCGTGACCCGGCGCGCACCTGGGCACCACGTCGTCGACTTGGTCAGAGCCTGCGCGCCGTCGGCGACCGGTGACAGAATCATCGGATGCGGACTGCTGCAGGCTCGTCGAGCGGACCCGGCTCTGCTGGGTCCATCCTGAGCATCGGGTCCAGCGGATCCATCTTGTCGATCGGGTCAGCCGGGTCGATCTTGTCCATCGGCTCGGCAGGCTCGATCTTGTCGATCGGCTCGGTCGGTTCGGTGGCCTCGGCGTTCTCGATCGGGTCGGCCGCCAGCGCCGGCTCGATCCTGTCGGCTCTCTCGCGCTGGTCGATCCTGGCCTGGCGATCCACCGGGCGGAGCCAGGCCCGGCTACCGCTGCTGGCCCGGTGGCTCCTGCCAGACCGGCTAGAGGACCCGCAGCGCCTGAACTGAGTCACGCTCACGGCGCGCCAGCGCCCGCAGTACCGGCAGGTCGCCATGCCGAATCCTGGCGACCTCGACGAGCGTGCCGATCGCCACCGCGGCGGTGTCGGGCGAGACCGGCCCGAAGGCGACGCCAACGCTTGCGGCCAGATCGTCCCCGTGCACGACCAGCTCGACGACCCTGGTCCTGAGGTACTCGTCCAGGGTCATCACCAGGCCGCCGGCGACCTGCACGAGCCGGCCGGGATCCGCACTGGCCAGCCGGGCCTGCAGTTGCTCGCGCGCCGCCGTGGCCGTGGTCGCCACCTCGGCCGGCCCGCCGGCCGCGGATTCCGCGCCTCTGGCCCTGATGGCCTGGTTGGCTGGCGTGTCGATGTCGCTGCTGACCAGGCGCGCGAAGTACTCGCCCGCGCTGATCGGATGCCGATCCGACGGATCGGACGCCAGGTAGGCCTGCACGGTCGTCAGGGCGCGCAGCAGGTGACCGGACAGGGCCGAGACCGGGCACCGCTCGAGCACGCTGTCCAGCTCCCAGCTCTGTGCGACCGCCGGCTGCCCAAGCAGGTCGGCAGCTGCCTCCGCCGCGTCGAGGAAAGCCGTGAACGTTTGACTCACTCCTGGATTGTGCCTCGGTGAGCTGACCGCATCGAAAGGCGCGCGGGTTAGGTCAGGACGCGGGCCGGAACGACGATCTCCCCGCGGATCTCGCGCTTCAGCCTCGACACCGCACCGACAACGTCGCCGCGCAGGACCGTCGGTTACCCTGAGCCGATGTTCTCGGCTGACGGCCCGTCGCTGCGTGAACTGGCGATCCAGGCGCTGTCGTCGGTCGAGGGCGGCTACGACCTGCTCGCCCCGAAGTTCGACTCCACGCCGTTCCGCACCCCAGATCGCTTGCTCGACGCGACCGCCGAGGCGCTGCGCCCGCTCGGCCCGTTCGGCCGGGGGCTGGACGTGTGCTGCGGCACCGGTGCCGGCATCGGGGTCCTCGGCTCCCTGTGCCGGCGGCAGCTCACCGGTGTCGATTTCAGCGCGGGCATGCTCGCACAGGCGCGCAGCGCGCAGCCGGGCGCGGCGTACCTGCGGGCCGACGCCAGGGCGCTGCCGCTGGCCGGGGACTTCGACCTGGCGGTCAGCTTCGGAGCGCTCGGCCACTTCCTGCCCGCCGAGCGGCCGGCCCTGTTCGGCGGCGTGTACCGGGCGCTGCGCCCGGCCGGGCTGTTCGCCTTCCCGGTCGGCGCCCCGCCGCCAGTCACCGCCGGCTTGTACTGGGCGCTGCTCGGGTTCGACGTGGCCATGAGAGCCCGCAATGCGGTGTGGCGCCCGCCGTTCGTCATGTACTACCGCACCGCCCCGCTGCAGGCAGTCCGAGCCGACCTCACGGCGGCCGGATTCACCGTGACGATGCAAGCTCTCACGGCCCTCGGCCGGCGCCAGGACGGCAGCCCGCGATACGGGCTTGTGCTCGCGCGCAAGCCCGGTGCGCCGGACCGGCCGGCGCAGATGGCATCGTGAGCACGTGCTGATCGTGATAGCGGGCCTGCCGGCCAGCGGCAAGAGCACGGTTGCCGATGACCTCGGCCGCGCGCTGAACTGCGCGGTCCTTGGCGTCGACCAGGTCGAGGCCGCGATGTGGCGGGCGGGCGTCAGCCCGGCACAGCCCACCCATCATGCCGCCTACCTCGCGGTGGAGGCGCTGGCTGCCGAGCAGCTCATGCTCGGGCACGACGTCATCGTCGATGCGGTGAACGGCCCGGAAGAGGCTCGCGCCCAGTGGCGGGACCTGGCCGCCAGGCAGGCCGCCGGGCTGCGGTTCGTCGAGGTGCAGTGCGGCGACGATGAGGTGTACCGGGGCCGGCTGGCACACCGGACCAGGCACATCGAGGGAATGCCCGAGCCCACCTGGGAAGGCGTGCTCAGGCGCCGCGCCACGTTCCCGCCGTGGACCGACGAGCGGCTGGTCATCGACTCGGTCCACGGCCGCGATGAGAACCTGCAGACCGCGCTGCGCTACCTGCGTCAGTAGCTGTCGAGGAAGGCCTTGACCTCGGGGCCAGCGAACTGGGCGCCGTAGCCGGCGTTGACGACGAGGCAGGCGACCGCGATGTTTCTCGACGGCACGAAGGCGATCAGCCAGCTGTTGGGCTGCCCCTGGCCGTTGACGTCCGCGGTGCCGGTCTTGGCGTAGACGCCAGGGCCGAACCCGATCGGCGCCGCGGTCCCGCTGGTCACCACGGCCCGCATCATCTGCTTCATCCACCGGTCGGTCCTGGCCGGCAGCGGCTTCGCGGTGACCCGCGGCGCACCCACGGCCAGGTACGGCTGCCGGAACCTGCCGCTGTCGATGGTGGCGGCCACCGAGGCCATGGCCAGCGGTGACGCGGTCAGCTTGCCTTCGCCGAAGTCTTCCTGGGCGAGTTCGGAGCCAGCGGCTGACGGCGGGGCGTTGAAGTACCTGGCGGACTGCCCGCCGATGCCGATGTCCCAGTCCTGGTCGAGGCCGTAGTAATCCCTGGCGGTGTGGGCGAGCCGGCCGCCGGTCAGATGCGACCACTGGGTGCTGAAGGCGTTGTTGCACGACTGGGCGAAGTCGGTGATGAACGGGGTCGATGCGGGCTCGGATTCGCCCTTGTCGTTGTGGTAGGTGATGCCCTGGATCGTGAACGTCCTCGGGCAGGCGACCGGGCTGTCCGGAGTCAGCACGCCCTGGTTGAACAGCGCGGTGGAGGTGATGGTCTTCATCGTCGATCCAGGAGCCACCGCGGCGGTCAGCGCGAAATCGTTGTAACCGGCGTTGTTGGCGATGGCCAGGATCTTGCCGGTCGATGGCTGGATGACCACCATCGAGCTGTCGTTATGCGCGCCGACCGCGGACCTGGCCGCTCGCTCGGCAGCCGGGCGGATCGTGGTCGCGAGCCCGGCGAAGTTCTTCGGCGACACCAGCAGCACCTGGGTCTTGCCGACTGCCTTGCCGGCCGCGGTCCGCACCTGCACGCTCAGTCCGGGCGAGCCGTACCCGGCAGGTGCCGCGCCAGCCTCGATGCCCGCGGTGACGTTGTCCAGGCCCGCGTCACCGTAACTGGTCAGGCTGTTGCCGGCGGCATCGTTGACCGAGGTGATGCGCGGGGCGACCCAGACGGCCGCGATGCGGGTCGACGCCGTCAGGTGCGGTGCCAGGTCGGCCGGTGCCCAGGCGATGTACCAGTACTGGGATTGCTTCGCCTGATACGCGACCAGCGACGCGCGGTACCGCCAGGTCCCGCTGACCGCCCTGCCGCCGTTCGATGCGGCCACGGTGGCACTGGCCGCGTAGCCGACGCGCTCCCGCGGGTTCGCCGACCGGGACGAGACCGCCGTCACCGACTCGACCGCGCTTGACAACTTCCTGAGGTCGAGGCCCGCCCGGAACGCCGCCAGGCCGGCCCCGGCGGGAGCCGGGTGGCTGGTGATATCCGCCGCCCGCCGAAGATCGCCTGCGTCCCAGGCGCGGAGGAAGGCGCGGACCGTCTGCCGCGCGTCCTGGCCCGGCGATGATCCGGTCGGCAGGTAGCCGGTCGTCTGGGCCGGCCCGCGCCCCAAGACCAGCAAGGCGCTGACCCCTGCTGCGGCCGCTACCACCACGGCGACCAGCACATACGGCCACTTCCGCCGGTTGGAGCCTGGCTTGCCCCGCCCGGTGTGCCGGCCGCGCGGTGGCCGCTGCTCAGTCGCCGGGGGGGGCTGGGCGGCCGCCGGTTCCGCGCGGAACCATGAGTCCCACGCGGTGCCGTCGTCCTGGCCGCCGCTCACCACAGCGACCGTACCCACTGGCCGCAGAGGCGGCCAAATTATTCAGCAGACTTGACCGGCGGCTTTACCCGGAAGCCTGTTCACGCGCATAGGCGTCAGGGCTCAAGCCGGGCCAGCGGCTGCCAGCCGCGCGGGCCGCCGTCAGCTGGGATCAGCCAGCGCAAACCTGCGCTCGCACCACGACCGCAGCTTGGGGTCGAGCGCGGTCTTCAGCTGTGGCCAGTCTTCCCGCAGCAGCTTCGCGTTCAGGTACCTGGCGACGTCGTTCTTGCGGCCCTGGGTGAGCACGATGCCGTACATGCTGCGGCGCGTGCTCGCGTCGGTGACGTCACACTCGCGGAGGCCGGGCCAGGACAGGTGCCGTGGCAGCACGACTACTCCCCCTGACGGCCCGCGCAGATCCTCAAGCCGCTCAGGCAGCCGGTCCGCGTGGCCGCCCCGCCCGGCCAGGAGGTCAACAAGAGACATGCACCCGATTATGACCGAGCTGCCGGATGGCCCGGCCACTGACGCGCTGGCAACGGCTCGCCAGGTCCGGTCAGCACCGGCTTTCCGCCGATTTGCGGTGACCGGCGGCAGCCGGAATGATCGATTCCGTGCACCTGCCGGACGAACAGCCGACCGACGGCGACGTCACGCCGCGCCGCTGGCGGGCCGGGGACCCGGCGCCGTGCCCTGGCCGGCAAGGTGCGCCGGATCACCCGGTGAGCATGCCGGCACCGCGCAGGTCAGCAACGGGACGGCGCTAGGCTCACGGTATGTCGCAGGTGCAGCGCGGTCTCGGGAGGTTCACCCCGCGGACTCCTCCGCAGGCCCAGGACGGGGCCGGCAAGGCCAGGCCGCGCTGGTTCTTCCTGATCACGCCGCGCTGGCTTGGCTGGCACCTGTTCGCCGTCGTCGCTTTCTGGGGGATGCTCTGGCTCGGTGACTGGCAGTTCCACCGCGCCGAGGGTGGCAACGCACTGAGCTGGGCGTACACCTTTGAGTGGCCGATCTTCGCGGTGATGGGCGCGGTGTTCTGGGGCAAGACCATCGTGGACGAGTGGAAGGCGCGCGGGCCGGCGGCCCAGGCAGCTGCCGACCAGGATGACGCAACGAGCGCGGCCGATGACCTGCCGCTGCCGTTGCCGCGCAGGCCAGCCCCTCGGGTCGACGGGGCCGAGCCGGACCAGGACGACCCGGAACTCGCCGCCTACAACGCCTACCTGGCCAGGCTGAACGACCAGGTGAAGGGCCACGGCAGGTGGCACGGGCTGCGCTGACCACGCGCCAGCCCCAAGACGATGCGAGGAGGTCCAGGTGCGCGCAGACACGCTCCGCCTGGTGACGCGTGCGTACCGGTTCATGGCCTACCTGACCGGGGTCATGCTGATCATCTTGTGCTTCATCGGGGTACCGCTCCGCTACCTGGCTGGCATCCCCGGCCCTGCCGAGGTCGTCGGCGCGATCCACGGCGTGCTGTACATCATCTACCTGATCGTGGCGTTCACCATGACGCGGATGGTGGGCATGCGGATGCTCAGCGTCGGCACCTTCATCGTGCTGCTGGCCGGCATCCTGCCGGTGCTGACCTTCGTGATCGAGCGCTGGGCCACCAGGACCTACATCAAGCCTGCCCTGGCAGCAGCCGGCACCGGGCCTCGTGAGCAGCCAGTACTTCGCTGAGCAGCCGACCGCGCCGGCCAGGCCAGGCACGGTGCACGTGCTGCTGCCTGACCTGCACCTGGCGCTGGCCACCGACTCCGGCGTCTTCTCCGCTGGCCGCCTCGACCCCGGCACCAGGCTGCTGCTGGATACCGCGCCGCCGCCGCCCGCCGACGGCGACCTGCTGGACCTCGGCGCCGGTTACGGGCCGCTGGCCCTGGTGCTGGCAACCCGCGCTCCTGCCGCGCGGGTGTGGGCAGTGGACGTGAACCGCCGTGCCCTCGACCTTTGTGCGGGGAACGCCTCGGCTGCCGGGCTGGCCAACCTCACCTGCGCACTGCCCGACGACCAGGCCCTTCCGGCCAGCTACCAGCTGATCTGGTCGAATCCGCCGATCAGGATCGGCAAACAGGCGCTGCACGAGTTGCTGGCGACCTGGCTTGGCAGGCTCGCCGGTGGTGCCAGCGCATACCTGGTGGTGCAGCGCAACCTCGGCGCCGACTCGCTGCAGCGCTGGCTGACCGAAGCCGGCTGGCAGGCGGACCGGGTCGCGGCCCGGGCCGGCTACCGGCTGCTGCAGGTGACCAGGTGACCGCGACACGTGATGGCCGCCGCCACCAGCTCGGCGCCACCGACGCCAAGCGGCTGAACCGGTCCTGGCGGCGCCGCACCGGGGCGAACGTCAGCCTGCTGCTCGACTCGGTCGGCCAGCCGTTCAACCTCGGCTCGATCGTCAGGACCGCCGCCGCCTTCGGCGTCGGCCAGATCTGGCTCTGCGGCGCGTGCGCCGATCCAGGGCACCCGTCGGCACGCAAGACCGCGCTCGGCAGCGACCGGTTCCTGACCTGCACGCGGCTGCCAGACGCCATCGCCGGGGTGGCTGCGGCCAGGGAAACGGGCCAGCGGGTGGTCGCGATCGAGCTGACCGCGGCCGCGGTGCCGCTGCACGAGGCGCAGCTGGCCGGCGACATCTGCCTGGCGCTCGGCAACGAGGACCACGGCTGCTCGGCTGCCCTGCTGGCGGCCGCGGACCTGGTGGCCTATATCCCGCAGCCGGGCAAGGTGGGCTCGCTCAACGTCGCCGCCGCGGCGGCCGTCGCGCTGGCCGAGGCACGCCGCCGGGAGTGGGCGGCGGCTCAACCCGGCCTGTCCGGGGCCAGCGCGCCACCGTCATACTGAGGCCGTGGACTACCTTGATCACCCGCGGCCGGCCGCATTCGCGCACCGCGGCGGCGCCGGCCACTTCCCCGAGAACTCATGGCCGGCCTTCGAGCACGCGGTCAAGCTCGGCTACGCCTACCTGGAGACCGACGCGCACGCCACCGCCGACGGCACAGTGGTGGCGTTTCACGACAAGACCCTCGACCGGGTCACCGACGCCGCGGGCCGGATCGCCGAGCTGAGCTTCGAGCAGGTGGCCGCGGCCAGGATCGGCGGCACCGAGCCGATCCCGGTACTCGCCGAGCTGCTGACCGCCTGGCCGGACGTGCGGTTCAACATCGATGTCAAGGACTCGCCGGTGATCAGGCCGCTGGTCGACGTGCTGGCCAAGACCGCGGCCTGGGACCGGGTCTGCATCACCTCGTTCTCCGCGGCCAGGATCAGCGCGACCAGGCGGCTGCTGCCGCGGCCGGTCTGCATGGCCTGCTCCCCCGTCGGCATCGCCGCGCTGCAGGCAGCGATGCCGAGCCGGCTGCTCACCCAGCGGTTCGCCCGGCTGTCGGTCCGCTGCGCCCAGATTCCGGTCAGCATGGCGACCGAGCAGTTCATCGGCCGGGCGCACGCGGCCGGCCTGCAGGTACACGTGTGGACCGTGAACGAGCCCGAGCTGATGGCAACGCTGCTCGACCGCGGCGCCGACGGCATCATGACCGATCAGACCGAGCAGCTCCGCGACCTGCTGATAGCCCGCGGCCAGTGGCATCCGCGCGATATTTCCGGTATCTGACCTGCGCTTGGCGGTTGGAACCGCAGCCAGCCGGGAATCTTGTCCGGGAACTCACCGTTGTCAAAGTAGACGGCTGAGCGCCTGGGGAGGCAGTAGGCATATGGCAGAGCGCGCACTTCGGGGCACCCGCCTAGGAGCCACAAGCTACGAGAACGATCGTAACACCGACCTGGCGCCGCGCCAGGAGGTGGCCTTCGACTGCCCGAAGGGCCACCGGTTCACCGTGCCGTTCTCTGCCGAGGCCGAGCTGCCGCTGAACTGGGAGTGCCGCGTCTGCGGCGCGCTCGCCGTCACCGCCACCGGCGACCTGCCGGTGCCGAAGAAGGCCAAGCCGCCGCGCAGCCACTGGGACATGCTGATGGAGCGCCGCAGCATCGCCGATCTTGAGGAAGTGCTCGAGGAGCGGCTCGCCGTGATCAGGGGGCAGCGCGAGCCTGCCGAGGCGCCGCAGCCGCGCGCGCACGCGACGAGGCAGCGCAAGAGCGCCTGACCCGCGGCCAGCGGAAGCGCCGGGCAGCAGCGAACGGCTCTCCGTCCCGGCGGCTGTCGTTACTCCCGGCTACTGGTGCTTGCGGCGCAGCACCCGGCTCGCGAAGCCCCACTGGGTGACCCGCCACAGCGCCTCGGCCACGATCGCCCGGCTCATCTTGCTCGCGCCGCGTTCCCGCTCGGTGAAGGTAATCGGCACCTCGGTCACGGTCAGCCCGGCCTGCACGGCGCGCAGCGTGAGGTCGATCTGGAAGCAGTAGCCCTGCGACGCGACGGTGTCAAGCTTGATCGCGCGCAGCGTGCCAGCCCGGTACGCACGGTAACCGCCGGTGGCGTCGTGCACGTCCACGCCGAGCATCAGCCTGGCGTAGACGTTCCCGCCGCGGGACAGGATCTCCCTGGACTTCGGCCAGTTCCGCACCTGCCCGCCGCGCACCCAGCGCGAGCCGATCACCGCGTCCGCGGTCTGCAGCGCGTCCAGCAGCCGCGGCAGCTCGGCCGGGTCGTGCGAGCCGTCGGCGTCCATCTCGACCAGCGTGCCGTAGTCGCGCTGCAGCGCCCAGTCGAAGCCGGCGATGTAAGCGGCGCCGAGCCCCGCCTTGCCGCTGCGGTGCAGCACATGCACGTGCTCGTCGGTCACCGCGATCTTGTCGGCGATCTCGCCGGTGCCGTCGGGGCTGTTGTCGTCAACCACCAGCACGTCCGCATCGGCGACCGAGGTACGGACCCTGCTGATGATCTGCTCGAGGTTCTCGCGCTCGTTATAGGTCGGGATGACCACAGCCACCCGGCCGATGGGCACTGGCGCCCGGTTCTTCGCGGTCAACTGCTCCTGCCTATGCACATGAAATGGGAAGAGGGCCTGGGTGTCCCTTCGGACCGGACCGCGTCCCGTCGGCAGCGGGCTCGCTTTCCGTTGTCTACTGGGCGCCCAGGCCCCTCCCGGGTCCAACCCCCCACCCAGCCAGGGCTCCGGTCGGCCGGCCAAGTTTCGCTGCGCCTGGCACGAGTCGGATAACTACCCGTCTCACGACACAGCCTAACGGGGCAGGCTGACTACCCTGACCTGCTGGCCCGGTGCTGGACTGCCAAGCAACATACCGTTGATCGCTGCGATGTCAACCGGTCCGAGCAGGACAGATGGCCGGTGCGGAGGGCCGGTGACTGCCCTGTTCGCTGATGTCCTGCGGCGTTACGATTGAGGCTCACGTAGCGTGTGAGGGTTCCCATGACAGGCTTGTCGGCCGCCGGCGGTGAAGCCATGGCTGGATCCCTCTTGCCCACGTGCGGCCAGGAACATCAGCATTGCTGCAGTTCGATTCACTGACCCAGCGTTCGGCATACTGTCGCGCGCGGATACAGGTGCCGTCTGGAGGACGAGGATGACGGAAACCCCTGAGTCGCAGGTATCTGAGGCCCAGATCGCGGTGCACTGGCGCGAGGAGGAGTACTACGAGCCGCCAGCGGCGTTCGTCGCGCAGGCCAACGCCAACGACCCGGCAATACTCGAGCGGTTCACCGAGGACAAGTTCCCCGATTGTTTTACCGAATACGCAGACCTGCTGCACTGGGACGAGCGCTGGCACACCACGCTCGACACCAGCAACGCGCCCTTCTGGAAGTGGTTCGTCGGCGGCAAGCTCAACGCCTGCTACAACTGCGTGGACCGGCACGCAGCCGAGAACCCGGACAAGACGGCGATCATCTGGGTGCCTGAGCTGGAGACCGACGAGACCATCTCGATCAGCTACGGCGAGCTGCTGCGCCGGGTCAACGAGTTCGCCGCGCTGCTGCGCGACTTCGCTGGCCTGTCCAAGGGCGACCGGGTCACCCTGCACATGCCAATGCTGCCCGAGCTGCCGATCACGATGCTGGCCTGCGCCAGGCTGGGCATCATCCACTCCCAGGTGTTCGGCGGGTTCAGCGGCAACGCCTGCGGCACCAGGATCGCCGACTCCGGCAGCCGCGTGCTGATCACCGAGGACGGCTACTTCCGCGGCGGCTCGGTCACCGACCACAAGGTCAAGGCCGACGAGGCGCTCGCCGAAGCGGCCAGGCAGGGCCAGGAGGTGGACAAGGTCCTGGTCTGGCGGCGGCACCCTGGCCAGTACGCGTCCGAAACGCCGATGACCGAGGGCCGCGACTTCTTCGTCGACGAGTTGATCGGCAAGTACGAGGGCCAGACCGTGGAGCCGGAGTCCATGGACTCCACCGACACGCTGTTCCTGATGTACACGAGCGGCACCACCGGCAGGCCGAA
>JASHQL010000212.1 GCA_030039155.1 Streptosporangiaceae bacterium
GTTCGCGGTCGGCCTGGTCGCCGCGGCGATGACGCCGATCGCGGTGAACAGGCCGAGCCCGGCCATGCCGAGCCAGAGCCTGCGCATCGCGATGATGCCGATCACGACGGCGAACAGCGCGACCACGACCAGGATGCCGATCTCCAGCACCAGCTTGTCGTCGGCGCCGAACTCCCTGATCGCGAAGTTCTTGACCGCTGGCGGGGTGTGGTCGATGGACAATTCGCCGACCGCGACGAACGGCGAGCTGTCCGCGCCGATCAGGCTGCCGAGCAGGAAGCCGACGGTCAGCGCGAGCGCGCCGGTCAGCAGCCCGGCGAGCGCGCCGCGGCCGGCCGTCGCGGAAGTCAGCCAGCCGGGCCGGCGGTGTGCAGTCTTTCGAGGGGATGTCACATCGGTAATTCGTAGCAGGCGGTAGGCAGGTTTGCCGTCGCGGCCGGCTACCAAGCCGACCGCGCCGTCAGCTACGAATATAGGGGTGTGGAGCGCAACCGCATGAACGTGCGCCGCTCGGGCCAGCCAGCCGACGTCGCGGGCCTGGCCGGGGTGCCACCGCCGGCGGCCGACCTTGCCGGGCTGATCGGCGAGGTGGCCAAGGGCGATGAGGCCGCGTTCAGGGCGCTGTATGACCAGATATCTGGACAAGTGCTCGGCATCGTCACCAGGGTGCTCAGGGATCCGGCGCAGTCCGAGGAAGTCATGCAGGAAGTGCTGCTCGGCGTCTGGCGGAACGCGGCGAGATTCGACCCGGCAGCAGGATCCGCAGCCGCCTGGATCATGACGCAGGCGCACCGGCGGGCGGTGGACCGGGTCAGGTCGCAGCAATCGGCCTCCGACCGCGAGCTGCGCGCCGCGGTCGCGGTCATCCCGTACGACGAGGTGGCCGAGGCGGTGCAGGCAAGCCTGGAGCACGAGCGGGTGCGGCACTGCCTGACCGGGCTGACCGCGGTGCAGCGCGAGACGGTGACGCTGGCGTTCTACGGCGGCTACAGCTACCGCGAGGTCGCCCAGTTGCTCGGCATCCCGGTCGGGACAGTGAAGACACGCATGCGCGACGGCCTGATCAGGCTGCGCGACTGCATGGGGGTGGAGTGATGAGGTCCTCGGCACCTGACCCGCATGACCTGGTCGGCGCGTACGTGATGGACGCGGTGGACGCCGGCGACAGGGCCGCCTTCGAGCGGCACCTGGCCGGGTGCGAAGCGTGCAGGGAGGAGGTTCGCGGGCTGCGCGAGACCGTCGCCAGGATGGCCGCGACCGCGGACCGCCCGCCGCGGCCCGAGCTGCGCGAGCAGACCATGCAGGCCGCGGCCAGGCTGCGGCAGCTGCCGCCTGCGCTGGCGCAGCAGGCACCGCGCGGGTGGTCGCGACTGCGCACCGTTTGGCGGGGAACGAGCCGCGCCGCGCGCAGTCAGTCCTGGACCGTGCGGGTAGCCGCGCTGGCTGCGGTGGCCTGCCTCGCGGTGGCCGTGCTGTTCGGCGCGCAGATGCACGGCGCGCAAACCCGGCTGAACGCCGCGACCGCGCACGCGCGCGCGATGGCGGCCGTGCTCGGCGCGCCCGACGCCATCATGCTCACCGCCAAGATCAGGACCGGCGGCACCGCGACCGTCGTGATGTCGCACCATGCCCGCGAGCTGGTGCTGACCGCGCACGGGCTGCCGGTGCTGCCGCGCGCCTGGGTCTACCAGGTCTGGCTGATGGGCCCGGCCGGGAACCGCTCGGCCGGGCTGCTGTACGCGGTCCGCGGCAAGATGGCCGGCCCGATGCTGATCTCCGGGCTGCTCGGCGGCGACAAGGTCGGGCTGACGGTCGAGCCCGCGGGCGGCGCAAGGCGACCGACCACGCGGCCGATCCTGCTGCTGAATCTCGGCAGCTGAGGGCTGCTGTCGTTCCCTTCCCAAAACGGGTGCGGTGCTCGGCCGGCCGGTCCGGTGTCACCGCGGCCGCGGCAGGCTAACGTGTCCACGTGAAAGCATCCCCGGAGGCGCAGCTGCGCTTGCTTGAACTCGCCGAGCTGGACGCCGAGCTGACCAGGCTGGAGCATCGCAGGCGCGGCCTGCCTGAGCACGTCGAGATCGAGCGGCTCGAGCACCGGGACGGCGAGCTGCGCGCCGAGCTGGCCACCCTGCAGGCGCTGGAAGGCGACCTGAAGCGCGAGCAGGCCAAGGCCGAGGCCGACGTCGAGCAGGTGCGCAGCCGGATCGACCGGGACCGGGCCAGGCTCGACGCCGGGCAGGTGAACTCGCCGCGCGAGCTGGAGAACCTGCAGTCCGAGGTGGAGTCGCTGCACCGGCGGCAGTCCGACCTCGAAGAGGTCGTGCTCGACGTGATGGAGCGCAGGGAGCGGATCGAGAGCAGGCAGCAGGAGGCCACGGCCGAGCTGGCCGCGCTCGGCACCGAGCTCCAGCGGGTCACCGCCAGCCGGGACGCCGCGCTCGCCGAGCTGGCCGAGCAGGCGGCCAAGGCGGCCGACCAGCGGGCCTCGGTGGTGGCCGACGAGCCTGCGGACCTGCTCGACCTGTACGAGCGGCTGCGCGCGCAGCACGGCGGCGTCGGCGCGGCCGCGCTGCGGCGCGGCGTCTGCCAGGGCTGCCACCTGACGCTGAACACCGTGGACCTGAACGCGATCAGGGCCGCGGCCGACGACGAGGTGGTGCGGTGCGAGGAGTGCCGCAGGATCCTGGTCAGGACCAGCGAGTCGGGCCTGTGACGCGGAAACTCGTCGTCGAGGCCGACGGCGGCTCGCGCGGCAACCCTGGGATCGCCGGGTACGGCGCCCTGGTCGCCGACGCGGCGACCGGTGAGGTGCTTGCCGAGCGTGCCGAGGGCCTCGGCAGGACCACCAACAACGTGGCCGAGTACTCGGGCCTGGTGGCCGGGCTGCGCGCCGCCGGCGATATCGCGCCCGGCGCCGATGTCGAGGTCAGGATGGACTCCAAGCTCGTGGTCGAGCAGATGTCCGGCCGCTGGCAGATCAAGGACACCCGGCTGCGTGAGCTGGCCAGGGCCGCGCGGGAGGCCGCGGGCAAGCTCGGCAAGGTGACCTACACGTGGGTGCCAAGGGCGCGTAATACCCGCGCCGACAAGCTCGCCAACCAGGCGATGGACGGCGTGCCGAGCAGGCAGGGCAATGGCCGGCATCCCTGAGTCGGCCGGCCCGGCTGAATCGGCCGGCCCGGCTGAATCTTCCGGCACCGAGCCGGCTCCGGCTGGCGGCTGGGGGCCGCCGCGCGGGCGCGGCACCAGGACGCTGCTGCTCAGGCACGGACAGACCGAGCTGTCGATCGAGCGCAGGTTCGCCGGCCGCGGTGACATCGAGCTCACCAAGGCCGGGCGAGCGCAGGCCGCGGCTGCGGCGGCGCGGCTGGCCGCCGTCGGCGGAATCGACCTGATCGTCAGCTCGCCGCTGCGCCGGGCCAGGCACACCGCGGAGCCGGTCGCGGAGGCGACAGGCGCGCCGATCGTGATCGATGACGACCTGGTCGAGACCGATTTCGGCAGCTGGGAGGGCCTGACGTTCGGCGAGGTCGGCGAGCGCTGGCCGGACGAGATGAAGGCCTGGCTGGCCAGCGCCGATGCCGCGCCGCCTGGCGGCGAGAGCTTCACCTCGGTGGCGCGCCGCGCGGTCCGTGCGGTGGACCGGCTGACCGAGGCGCACCAGGGCCGCAAGCTGCTGATCGTCAGCCACGTGACGCCGATCAAGACGCTGCTCTGCCGCGCCCTGCTCGCGCCGCCGGCGGCGATGTACCGTATGCATCTCGACACCGCCTCGCTGTCCGAGATCGAGTGGTTCGCCGACGGGCCTGCCGTGGTCAGGTCGATGAACGACGTGTCGCATTTGCAGGACCAGGACAAGGCAGTGAAGAAGCGGCGGCGAGGTCAGCGCGACGGCACTCGCGTGCCGTCCTGACCGAAGTCGCTGGCCGTTTTCGGAAGTCTTGCACCGCAATGTGCATGCAGTACTGCCATTCTTCGGCGTGTAAAGCGTGTCTGCGGGTGGAATACCGGTCCCGTAATTGATCAACACGGGGGGGAGATCAGTGCCTGTTCAGACCACGAAACGTGCGGCCGCCCGCCGCAGCACGGCGACAGCCGCCCGCAGCAGGTCGGTGAGCCGCAGTGCGTCAGGGGGCACGGCGAGCCGACCGAAGACCAAGTCGAGTACTCGAGCGACCGGGGTCAAGGCGCGCACCGCGTCGACGGCACGCAAGTCGGCCGCTAAGTCCTCGCGAAGCACGACCGCCAAGCGGAGCACCGCTGCCAAGCGGAGCACCACGGCCATGCGGAGCACGACCGCCAAGCGCAGCACCGCTGCCAAGCGGAGCACGACGCCCAAGCGGAGCACGACCGTCAAGTCGCGCAGCACGGTGAAGTCGAGCAGCACCGCCAGGCGCAGCTCCATGGCGAAGCCGCGCAGCACCTCGTCGCGCAGCATGTCGTCGAGGAGCATGCACCGGCCCACCGCGAAGTCTGCGATGACCACGGCGACCGCTGCCAAGACCGTCTCGTCGGCAGCGACCAAGGTAACGTCAGCGGCCAGCAAGATGAACGCGGCCGCGACCAAGGCAACCTCGTCTGCCAAGACGATGTCCTCGGCCATGTCAGCCATGAACACCGCCACCAAGGCGATGACCGCGGCTGCCAAGGCGCTCACCATGGCCGCCAAGACCATGTCGACGGCCAAGCCGGAAACCATCATGATGAAGGCTCCGGCCAAGCCTGCTGCGCGCAGGACCGTGCGGTCCGCGTCCAAGTCCAGGACCAGCGCAAGCAAGTCCAGGACCACGGCGAGGAAGCCGGCTGCAGCCAAGCCGCGCACGTCCTCGAGCAAGCCGAAGGCGTCCTCGGCACGGCCGAAGACCTCGACGGTGCGGGCCAAGTCGAGCACGACAAGGGCCAAGACCGTGTCCGCCAAGGCTGCGAAGCCGAGGACCGCGACCAAGCCCAAGTCGACCACCGCGCGGCCGAAGTCGACCGCAGCCAAGGCGACCCGCCGGCCGTCGACCCGGCGTCGGACCACATCGCGTCCGGCAAGCCGTTCGGCTGCGCCGTCGATGCGCCCGGCGCCAGCGCTTTCGCTGGCCGGCACCGCGCACAACTCAAGCCGTGACGAGTACGGCAGCCTGCTGGGCGGCCTGATTCGCTAGACCGGCTACAAGGCGGGCGGTGCGCTGGGTGCGTGCCGCCCGCCTTGGCACGCCCTGGCCGCACTTGCCAGTGGTCTTGATCGCCATATCCTTGGCATAGCGGCGGGCGAGCTGGCCGGGCGGCCGCGTCACGTCCCCTGCGGGACGTGCCGAGGAAGGTCCGGGCTCCAAGGGCAAGGTGGTCGGTAATACCGACCCGGGGTGACCCGCGGGAAAGTGCCACAGAAAACAGACCGCCTCCGGCTGGTCCGGAGGTAAGGGTGAAACGGTGGTGTAAGAGACCACCAGCGCCCAGGGTGACCTGGGCGGCTCGGTAAACCCCACCGGAGCGAGGCAAGATGGGGCCGCGTCCCATGTTGGGCGCGGCGCCTGCGCGAGCGGTTGAGGGCGGCCCGCCCGATGCTCGCGGGTAGCCGCTAGAGGCTGCCGGCAACGGCAGCCCGAGATGGATGGCCGCCGGCCCGCGCAAGCGGGTGCACAGAACCCGGCCTACAGGCCGACTCGCCCGCCGCCTGGCCCTTGACCTGCGCTTTTGCGGTCATCGGCCCTCCTGTTCCGGTCCAGTTCCGCGAATACCGGCGATATTGCCTGGTCAACGGCCGTCCGGCCTTGGTCGTCGGCGTCGACAAACAGGTGGCCGTAGGTGTCCATCGTCTCTGTGATGGTGGCATGCCCCAGCCGGGTCTGAATGATCTTCGGATTCAGGTTCGCGGCGATCAGCGCCGAGGCATAGAAGTGCCGCAGGTCGTGGAACCTGGTCCCGGCCGGGAGCATGTGGGCAGGGTCGGCGCAGTCTTCGTGGCATTCACGTGGGGCACCCGGCTCGGCTGGCGGCTTGCCGCAGGTGCGTGCGGAGGCGACGGCTGACCGCCACATGTCACCGAAGGCGCTGCGCCGGATGATCTGCCTGGCGGCATTCGACATGATCACCTGACTGGGGCCGGGTCCGTACCGCTCAAGGTGCACCGCGATTTCCTCGATCACCCAGTCGCTAGCCGGGACGACCCGCCGTGAGGACTTGTCTTGAGCGGAGCCAAAGCACCATTCTGGGCTTGCTCAAGAACCCTGATCCGACGACGGAGCAGCTCGGCCCGCTGCACGGTTAGGCCGGTTGCCTCACCGAATCTGAGCCCGGCCCCGGCGCCCAGGACCACTCCGACCCGGTATCGCGGGGATACGGCCTGCGAGCGCCAGGACCTGAGCGGGCTCCAGCGGCACCAGGACGCGGGG
>JASHQL010000213.1 GCA_030039155.1 Streptosporangiaceae bacterium
ATCTCGCCGTTCACGCACCTGCCGAAGCTGCCCGGCGGCCAGGTCACCGCCGCGCCGCTGGTCTGGCTGTGCGCGATCGCGGCCGTGCTCGCGGCTGCTGGCCTGGCTGGCCTGCGCCGCCGCGACATCGGCTAGCTCGGTCCGCCGCGCGTCCCCGCGCCATGGGCTGGCGGGCTCCCGCCGCCCGTGCCGCGACATCGGCTGGCGCGGTCCGCCGCGTGTGCCGCGCCATCATTTCATCGATTCTGGTGGTTCAAATGTCCTGTTCGTCACCTACGCGACAACCAGAATCGATGAAATGACGGATTCGAAGGGTGCCGGGCTCAGGGCACCAGGGTGCGGTGCTCTGCCAGCATCTGCACGTACTCGGCGATCTTCCTGGCCCTGGTCTGCGGCCGCTTGACGCTGGTGATCCGGTACAAGATCGCGAACCGGTTCAGCCTGTTGATGGTCTCGAAGAACTCGCGGGCCGAGTCGTTCGCGGCCAGCGCATCCCGGAAGTCATCGGGCACCTGGATCGTGCGCGGCCCGTGGTAGGCGCCATCCCAGCGGCCGTCGGCCTTGGCCAGCTCGACCTCGCGCAGGCCCGCCGGGTGCATCAGCCCAGCATCGGCCAGTGCCTGCACCTTCTCGGTGTTGACCTTCGACCAGCGGCTGCCCGGTTTGCGATGGGTGAAGCGCTGCAGCCAGTAGTGCTCGTCAAGGGCGCCCTTCTGGCCGTCGATCCAGCCGAAGCACAACGCGACGCTCAGCGCCTCCTGGTAGTTCACCGTCGGCGCGGGCGCGCCCTTCTTGGCGATCTTGAGCCAGACGCCGGGCGACGTGTCGTGCTGGCCCGCCAGCCACTGCCGCCACGAATCCGGACTGTCGAAGGCAAGCACGGGCAGTTCGTCTGTCGGCACCTGGCCAGTCAATCATGGCGTACTGCAGGCAAGGCCTGTCATGCTGCCGGCAGGCCGCGGCGGGCGAGGCCACAACGGGCCGGGAACATGTTCCCTTGATAATTAGTTGTTGCTAAGCAAGTATCGGGTATCAGACTGGAGCTTGATGGAACCGGACCAGCTCAGTTACCGGCGGCGGCAGGGCGTGCTGGCGATCTGCTGCATGAGCCTGCTGATCGTCGGGCTGGACGTGACGATCGTGAACGTCGCGCTGCCGTCGATCCAGCGCGAGCTGCACGCGACGGTGTCCGGGCTGCAGTGGACCATCGACGCCTACACGCTGGTGCTGGCCAGCCTGCTCATGCTGTCCGGCTCGACCGCCGACCGGATCGGCCGGCGGCGGATGTTCCAGACCGGGCTTGCGCTGTTCACGCTCGGCTCGCTGGCGTGCAGCCTGGCGCCCGGGCTCGGCTGGCTGGTGGCGTTCCGTATGCTGCAGGCGGTCGGCGGCTCGATGCTGAACCCGGTGGCGATGTCGATCATCACCAACACCTTCCTCGACCCGAAGGAGCGCGCCCGCGCCGTCGGCTTCTGGGGCGCCACGGTCGGCCTGAGCATGGCGCTCGGCCCGATCGTCGGCGGCCTGCTGGTGCAGACGGTCGGCTGGCGCGGCATCTTCTGGGTCAACATCCCGGTCGGCCTGGCCGCGCTGGTGCTCACCGCCCTGTTCGTGCCCGAGTCGCGGGCGCCGCGGGCCCGCCGGCCCGATCCGGCCGGGCAGCTGCTGGTGATCGTCGCGCTGGTGTCGCTGATCTACGCGATCATCGAGGGTCCAGGCGCCGGCTGGACCTCCGGCAAGATCGTGACCGGCTTCGCGCTGGCCGCGGTCGCAGTGATCGCGCTGATCAGGTTCGAGTCGCGGCGCACCGACCCGCTGATCGAGCTGCGCTTCTTCCGCAGCGCGCCGTTCTCTGGCGCGACCCTCATCGCCGTCTGCGCGTTCGCCGCGTTCGGCGGGTTCCTGCTGCTGAACACGCTGTACCTGCAGGACGTGCTCGGCTACTCGCCGCTGAAGGCGGGCGCGTACACGCTGCCGATGGCGGCGATGACCGCGCTGTTCTCACCGCTGTCCGGCCGGATCGTCGGGCAGCGCGGGCCGCGGCTGCCGCTGGTCCTGGCCGGCGCCGCGCTCACCGTGAGCGGGCTGATGCTGACCAGGATCAGCCACGGCACGCCGCTGGTCTGGCTGCTTGCCAGTTATGTGGTGTTCGGCTTCGGCTTCGGCATGGTGAACGCCCCGATCACCAACACCGCGGTCTCCGGCATGCCGCGTACCCAGGCGGGCGTCGCCGCGGCCATCGCGTCCACCAGCAGGCAGGTGGGGGCGTCACTCGGAGTGGCGATCATCGGCTCGGCCGCGGTGTCCGCGCTGCATGGCTCGTTCCGGCAGGGCTTCCCGCTGGCCAGCCACGTCGGCTGGTGGATCCTCACCGGCTGCGGCGTCGCCGTCTTCATGCTCGGCGTGCTGACCACCGGGAGCTGGGCGAGGCGCACCGCGGAACGCACCAGGGTGCTGTTCGGCAGCGCAGAACTCGCGGGTGCCGGACCTGGCGGCGCCGCGGCCATCGTCGCCGTACCCGGCAGCAGCAGCCCGGCCACCGCAGAGCCAGGCCACGCCGGGCCAGGCAGCGCGGTGCTGGCCGGACCTGTGCAGCCTGAAACCGAGTCAGCCGACCAGCAGCTGACGGCGAGCCAGGCGGTCAGCCACCCGACTGGGCCATGATCGCGAAGACCGCGCCCTGGTTGTCGGACAGGATCGCCATCCGGCCATACGGGGTGTCCCACGGCGGCCGCATCACGCTGCCGCCAAGCTCGGTCACCTGGGCCGCGGTCGCGTCGGCGTCCTGCACGCCGAAGTAGGTCATCCAGTGCGACGGCACCTCGGCAGGGAAGTCCGCGCCGATCTCGCCGATCCCGCCGACGGTGTTCCCGGCCAGGTCAAGGGTCGAGTACTTGAAGTCGGCCGAGCTCATGTCGCCGTAGTCGTAGCCGAACACCGCGCGGTAAAAGTCCTTGTTGCGGTCGTAGCCGCGGCTCATGTTCTCGTTCCAGATCAGCGCGCCAGGCACGTTGGCCAGCCCGATCCCGGTGTGCAGCCTTGACTGCCAGATGCCGAACGCCGCCCCGCCCGGGTCCTCGGCGACCGCCATCCTGCCGACGTCCATCACGTCGAACGGCTCGGCTGCCAGCCGGCCGCCGGCCTCGCTGATCTTGCGAGCGGTCTCGTCGGCGTCGTCGGTGGCCAGGTAGGTGGTCCACGCCGACGGGTCGTCGTCCGGGCTCATCTTCGGCCCGATGCCGGCCACCGCCCTGCCGTCGAGCATGCACATGGAGTAGCCGCCAGCCTCCGGCGGGCCTTCCTCGATCTGCCAGCCGAACAGGCCGCCGTAGAACGCGCGCGCCCTGGCCACGTCCGAGACGCCGAGGTCAATCCAGCACGGCGTGCCGGCGGGCCACGCGGTATCGCGAGTCACCATTCCTGCCTCCGAGTGTGAGCGGGCCTGGCCGGCCGGCTGGTACCGCCGTCGTGTGCGCGACCTCACGCAGCGTACTGCCGCCGTTACCGTCGCTGCGGGCGTTCCGGCCGAGCGGGCAGGCCAGTCACGCCGGGCGCCGTGCGGCGGGCCGGCCGCGGGGTGTTAGATGCACAGCATGCAGACCTGGGAAGCCATCACCTCGCGGCGGAACGTGCGGTCCTACAGCGACCGGCCGGTCAGCGCCGGGCAGCTGGACCAGATCCTGGAGGCCGGCCGCAGGTCGCCGTCCTCGCGCAACTCCCAGCCCTGGGACTTCGTCCTGGTCACCGACCGGCAGCAGCTTCAGGAGCTGTCGCAGGTGTGGGTGGGCGCCGGTCACATCGCCGGGTCTGCGGCCACGATCGCGCTGATCACCGCCGGGGAGGAGCAGCGGCGCACCGGCTTCGACCTGGGCCAGGTCACGATGAGCATCATGCTGGCCGCCGCCGATCTCGGCATCGGCAGCTGCCACGCCGGAGTCGGCGACCAGGACGCGTGCCGCCGGCTGCTCGGGCTGCCGGCCGACCGCAGCTGCGCGTTCCTGATCTCGCTCGGCTATCCGGCCGACCGGCCGCTCGCGCCGATTGCCCGGCCCGACCGGCGGCCGTTCGACGAGATCGTGCACCGCGGCCACTGGTAACCCGATGGGCTGACTTCGGCGGCAACAGGTCGCTTCCTCCGTGCACGACCGGCCGTCAGTTCGTAGCATGAAGAGCGGTGGTTGCACGCCTGGACGAGTTGCGCCTGGCAGACGTGAGCCGCCGGCCTGCGCCGGGCTGAACGAGCCGGGCGCCCGACGACGAGCAGCCGGGCTTATGCCCGCTGCGGCGAGGAAGCCTCCCTGCTTACCCGACAGTTCGCGTCCGCGCGACAGTTTCTTGCTGCCCGCCGGTTCCCGGTGCCGCGGCTGATGCCGACGCGGCGGCTCTGGTTCAAGGT
>JASHQL010000214.1 GCA_030039155.1 Streptosporangiaceae bacterium
TGAGGTCTTGTTCGCCCGGCGTCGATGCCATGCCCATGCCCTCCAGGAATAACTGTCGTATAAGGTTTAGCCAGTTACAAACCTAGGTTCCGGAGCATAACTGGTCAAGTGAATTTCACTAGTCACGTGGACGCGGTGGTCGCGGTGGCCGTTGCCCTGGTCAACGGCCTGACGCCAGGCGACGCCTACGGCCGCCGGTACCTCCCGCCGGCCGGCGATGCGCTGCCCGCAGCGGCGACCGCAGCCTTGCGAGCCGGACAGCGCACGGCCAGGGAGGTGACGCCGGCCGAAGCCGCGAATCTGGCCGCGGCGGCGGGCCGGCTCCGGCCGGTCTTCGAAGCCGTCGACGCCGGTGACCTGGACAGTGCGGCGAGCCAGGTCAACGCGCTGCTCGCGGGCACCGGGGCCAGGCCGCAGCTGGACCGGCACGACGGTGAGCCCTGGCACCTGCACTTCCACGGCAGCACCAACGGCCTGGCGGAGGGCTGGGCCGCGGGCTGCGCGACCGGGCTGGCCGTGGTGCTCGGCACCGACCAGGCGGGGCGGCTCGGCGTGTGCACCGCGCTCAGGTGCGACCGGGTCTACGTCGACGCCTCGCGCAACGGCACCAGGCGGTTCTGCTCGCTGGCCTGCCAGAACCGGGTCAAGGCTGCGGCGTTCCGGGCCAGGCAACCTGGCCGCTGAGTCACCGCGACCCGCCAGTCAGCGCCGCCTGGAGGACTCGCCGGTGCCTGACCATCCACGCTGCCGACCTGGCACGCCACGCCATCGCCCACAGCGCGATCGGATGCGTGGTCGTATCAGGCCCGACCATGGCGTCATCCGCCTCCCAGGCCGTGTCGCAGATCGCGAACTCGATCATGCGGTCGACGAATCCGCTGCGCTGCCGTGAGGTCAGGCCGTAGCCGTCCACGATCGCGGCGAGCTGTCGTGCCCGGTCGGCCAGCGGCGGCAGCCGCTCGATCCCGGCCACGATGTCGTCGTGCAGCTTGGCGTTCAGCCAGCACAACTGGGCAAGCTCGACCAGCGGGTCAACCGGACCCGCGGTTTCCCAGTCGATCAGGGCGACCGGCAGCCCGTCCCTGGCGACGATGTTCCATGGCGCCACATCGCAGTGCCCGATCACCCTGGCCGAGCTGCCCAGGTCGCGGCCGTGCCAAGGGAACCACACCGCATCATCGGCCGGCCGGAACGAGCTTGTCGCCCGGTGCAAGTCACGCAGCAGCACGCCGAGGGCAGCAGCACCCTCGATGCTCCACGGGCCCGGCTGGGTGAACTCCCCGTCGATGAACGTCAGCACCTCCCGGCCATGCTGGTCGAGGCCGGAGCCGACCAGCCGCGGCGCCGCCTGGAAGCCGACATCCTCCAGGTGCCGCAGCAGCAGGTGCACGGCGGGCGTCCATGGCCCGGTGCTGCGGAGCACGATGTCGCCCTGCCGGTGCACCACCGACCGGCCGCCGCCTGCCAGCGCTACCGGCTCGTCGGGTGCGGTCACGATTCGCTCTGGCAGGCCGGTCAGCCGAAGAAGATCTCGGCCTCCGCGTACCGCTCGGGTGGCACCAGCTTGAGCGTGCGGGTGGCCTCCGCGATCGGCACCCTGACGATGTCGGTGCCGCGCAGCGCGACCATGCTGCCGAACGCGCCGTCCGCGACCGCTCGGGCCGCGTGCACGCCGAACCTGGTCGCCAGCACCCGGTCGAAGGCGGTCGGCGTGCCGCCGCGCTGGATGTGGCCGAGCACCGCGCAGCGCGCCTCCTTGCCGGTGCGCCGCTCGATCTCGTCGGCGAGCAGCTGGCCGACGTTGCGGGTGGCGAGCCGGACGTGGCCGAAGTCGTCGGTCGTGTGGTCGCCGGTGGCCTCGCCGGAGATCTTCGGATGCGCGCCCTCGGCGACCACCACGATCGGCGCGTACCTGGTCTGGAACCGGTGCTCGACGTACTGGCAGACCTGCTCGATGTCGAACGGCTTCTCCGGGATCAGGATCACGTTGGCGCCGCCAGCCAGCCCGGCGTGCAGCGCGATCCAGCCGGCGCTGCGCCCCATCACCTCCACGATCAGCGCCCGGTGGTGGCTTTCCGCGGTGGTGTGCAGGCGGTCGATCGCGTCCATGGCGATGTTCACCGCGGTGTCGAAGCCGAAGGTGTAGTCGGTGGCGCTGAGGTCGTTGTCGATGGTCTTCGGCACCCCGACCACGTTCGCCCCGGCCTCGAACAGCTTGCCCGCCACGCCGAGGGTGTCCTCGCCGCCGATCGCGACCAGGGCGTCCACGCCGAGGCTGTCCAGGTTGTCCTTGATCCGCTCGAGCCCGGTCCTGCCGTCTTGGGTGGCCTTCTCTGACGCCGGGTTCGTCCGGGACGAGCCGAGGATGGTGCCGCCACGCGGCAGGATGCCGCGCACCGCGTTCACGTCGAGGACCATGGTGTCGCCGTCCAGCGGGCCGCGCCAGCCGTCCTTGAAGCCGATGAACTCAAAGTCGTGCTCGGCCGTGCCGGTGCGCACGATCGCCCGGATCACCGCGTTCAGCCCAGGGCAATCGCCGCCTCCGGTGAGAACTCCGACGCGCATGGATACTCCCTTCAGCGTTCCCTGGCGTCACACTAGTGCGCATGAGCGTGCTCGCGATCGACGCCGGGACGACCGGCGTGACAGCTCTTATCGTCTCTGCTGACGGCACGGTCGCGGGACGCGGATACCAGGAATTCCGGCAGTTTTTCCCGCAGCCCGGCTGGGTGGAGCACCTGCCAG
>JASHQL010000215.1 GCA_030039155.1 Streptosporangiaceae bacterium
TGGGCGTCGCCGCCGCTCGCGTCGCCGGCTGGGGCGTCGCCGGCCTTGGCGTCGGTCGAGGCCTTGCCGGCTTGCCGGTCGCCGTCAGGCTGGCCGCGGTCTAGCCGGGCGCGGTTGCTCCTGGCCGGCCGGCGACGGTCGCCGCCTGGCTGCGCGCCTGACGGAGCGGTGGGCGAGTATCCGGAGTCCGGCTGATCTTGGTCCATGCGCAGGCTAAACCTCGAGAAGCTCGGATTCCTTGTGCTTGAGCAACTCGTCCACCTGGGTCACATAGCCGTGCGTGAGCTCGTCGAGCTCGCGCTCGGCGCGGCGGCCGTCGTCCTCGCCAGCGTCACCGTTCTTGACCAGCTTGTCGATCGAGTCCTTGGCATGGCGCCGAATGTTGCGGATCGAGACCCGGCTGTCTTCCGCCTTGTGCCGAGCGATCTTGATGTAGTCCTTGCGGCGTTCCTCGGACAGCTCGGGAAACACCACCCTGATGATGATGCCGTCGTTGGACGGGTTGACGCCGAGGTCGCTGTTCCTGATGGCCTTCTCGATGGCGCTCATCGAGCCCTTGTCGTAGGGCTGGATGATCACCATGCGCGGCTCTGGCATGTGGAAGGACGCAAGCTGGTTCACCGGCGTCTGCGTCCCGTAGTACTCGGCCGTGATCTTGTTGAACATGCTCGGATGCGCGCGACCGGTGCGGATGCCGCTGAATTCTTCCTTAGCGACCGCAACAGCCTTCTCCATCTTCTCCTCGGCCTCGAGGAGCGTGTCGTCTATCACTGCGGCTCCTGTGCATTGGTTGGCGGCCCTGCGGACAGCCGCGCTGCCCGCCCGCACGTTCCCATGGTGCGCCACAATGGCTCGGCGCTGCCATGGCTCGGCTTCATCGTCCGGACCTGCTGACGAGGGTGCCTATTCGCTCGCCGCGCACCGCCCGGACGACATTACCCTCCCCCATCAGGTCAAAAACGACAATCGGCAGGTCATTATCCATGCAGAGGGTCACCGCGGTGGCGTCCATCACCCTCAGCTCCCTGCGCAGGACTTCGGCGTAGTCGAGGTGGTGGAAGCGGATCGCGTCAGGCGACACCCGTGGGTCGGCGTCGTAGACACCGTCGACCCTGGTGCCCTTGAGCACCGCCTCGGCACCGATCTCCAGCGCCCGCTGTGCCGCGCAGGTGTCGGTCGAGAAGAACGGCGCACCGAGACCAGCCCCGAAGATCACCACCCGGCCCTTCTCCAGGTGCCTGATCGCCCGCCGCGGGATGTACGGCTCGGCCACCTGGCGCATGCTGATCGCGGTCTGGACCCTGGTCTCCACGCCGAGCTTCTCCAGCACGTCCTGCAGCGCCAGGCAGTTGATCACCGTGCTGAGCATGCCCATGTAGTCGCCGCGTGACCGGTCGATGCCGCGCTGGGTGAGTGTGGCACCGCGGAACATGTTGCCGCCGCCCACGACGGCAGCGATCTGGAAGCCGTCGCAGGCGGCCGCGGTGATCTCGTTGGCGATGTGGAAGACCGCTTCAGGCGAGATGCCAAGCGGCTCGTCACCGGCGAACGCGTGGCCAGACAGCTTGAGCACAACGCGGCCCCAGCTCGGCCTGCCGTCTGCAGTCGGCTGGGTCCGGGCTAGGCCAGGCTGTTGGCCGGGTTCGTCCGATGACTGCGTCAACCGGCCTGGCCGATCTGGAACCTCGCGAACTGGAGCACGGTCGCGCCGCCGTCGGCAAGCAACTGCTTGACCGTCTTCTTGGGGTCCTTGACCGACGCCTGTTCGACCAGGACGACATCCTTCAGGTACGCGTTCAGCCGGCCTTCGACGATCTTCGGGATGGCCTGCTCCGGCTTGCCCTCGTCCCTGGTGACCTGCTCGGCGATCCTGCGCTCGTTGGCCAGCACGTCGGCAGGCACGTCGTCGCGGGTCAGGTACTGCGGCCGCATCGCCGCGACCTGATGCGCGACGTCCTGTGCCAGGCCTGCTGCAGCCTCGTCAAGCTGGACCAGCACGCCGAGGGTCGGCGGCAAGCCAGGATCGGACTTGTGCAGGTAGGCGGTCACCAGCCCGCCCTCGAACCTGGCGTACCTGCCAAGCTCGAGCTTCTCCTTGAGCGAGGCGCCCGCCTCCTCGATCAGCTGCTGGGTGGTCTGGCCGGGACGGACCTCGAGGGCCTGCACGGTCAGCCGGTCATCGGCGGCGGCGGCCAGCGCCGCCTTCGCGATGTCGGC
Source organism: Streptosporangiaceae bacterium (assembly GCA_030039155.1). GTDB lineage: Bacteria > Actinomycetota > Actinomycetes > Streptosporangiales > Streptosporangiaceae > JOPF074. Next base: position 2,218 of record JASHQL010000215.1, read on the forward strand.
CGCGACCTGCTGGAACAGGTCGGTCTTGGCGACGAAGTCGGTCTCGCAGTTCAGCTCGAGCAGCACGCCCGCGCTGCTGCCTGCCAGCTGCGCGGTGATCAGGCCGTTCCCGGCGGTCCGCTGCGCTCGCTTGCTGACGTCCTTGGCGCCCTTGATGCGCAGCGCCTCGACCGCCGCTTCGAAGTCACCATCGGCCTCGACCAGGGCGTTCTTGCAGTCCATCATGCCCGCGCCGGTCAGCTCGCGTAGCCGCTTCACGTCGGCGGCTGAGTAGTTGGCCATGTTCCCATCTCTCGTCGTATGTCGTGCTCGTCCTGGCGTCTCGCGTCCTGGCCGGTCGGCCGCGGCACGGTGTCGCTACCGGATGCTGCCCGGCGGGCGCCTCCGGCGGTCCGCCGGCCGGGCGGTGCCCGGCACGTGCGGTCAGGCCTATTCGGCGCCGGCGCC
>JASHQL010000216.1 GCA_030039155.1 Streptosporangiaceae bacterium
GACGCGCTGGCGGCGGCCGGCCAGCGGGCCGAGCTCGAGGTGATCGAGCACGCGCTGGCCATCGACCTGCTGCAGGCCGGCGACGGCCGGGCGGCCGGGATCACCCTGCACGTGCTCGGCGAGGGCCAGCAGGACGGCGTCGGCGCGGTGCGGTCCTCGGTCGTGGTGCTTGCCACCGGCGGCTTCGGCCAGATCTACTCGGCCACCACCAACCCTGCGGTGTCCACCGGCGACGGCCTGGCCCTGGCACTGCGGGCCGGCGCGGCCGCGGCCGACCTGGAGTTCGTCCAGTTCCACCCGACGGTGCTCTGGCTCGGCCCCGGTGCCCGCGGCCGCCAGCCGCTGGTTTCCGAGGCGGTGCGCGGCGAGGGCGCGGTGCTGGTCGACGGTGCGGGCCGCAGGTTCATGGCGGGCCAGCATCCGCTCGCCGACCTGGCCCCGCGCGACGTGGTCGCCAAGGCGATCATGCGGGTCATGCTGGCCGAGGGCACCGAGCACGTGTACCTGGACGGCACCATGCTGGGCGCGGATACCTGGGCGCAACGGTTCCCCACCATCCTGGCCAGCTGCCGTGAGCACGGCATCGACCCGGTCAGCGAGCCGATCCCGGTGGTGCCGGCCGCGCATTACGTGAGCGGCGGCGTGCGGACCGACACCCGCGGTCGTACCAGCCTGGCCGGGCTCTACGCCTGCGGCGAAGTGGCCTGCACCGGCGTGCACGGGGCGAACCGGCTGGCGTCCAACTCGCTGCTCGAGGGCCTGGTATTCGCCGAGCGCATCGCCGGGGACCTGGCCGAATCCGGCCTTGACGACCTGCGCGACCGGCAGGTGTCCGGGCCGGCCGGCCCGGCCGGGCTGGTGGATCCCGCGGTCATCCAGCCGCTGCAGCAGCTCATGTCGGCGCGGGCCGGGGTACTGCGCTCCGGTGACGGCCTCGCCCGCGCCGAGCGGGAGCTGGCCGGCCTTGGCGGCGAGACCACCGACAAGCCAGGCGCCGACGCCTGGCAGGCCAGCAACCTGCACCTGGTGGCGTCGGCGCTGGCGGCCGCGGCGGCAGCCAGGCAGGAGACGCGCGGCAGCCACTGGCGCGACGACTTCCCCGACAGCTCGGACGACTGGCTCGGGCACCTGATCGTGACGCTCGGCGCTGACGGGCTGCGCACCGAGTTCGAGCCGGTGCGCCGATGACGAGCGACGACCTTCCCGCAGACATCTGCACCGCGCTGACTGATGCCGGGCTGGATCCGGTCGCGGTACTCGCGGTGGTAGATGCCGCGCTGGCCGAGGACCTAGGCGGCGGCGTGGACATCACCACCACGGCCACCATCCCAGCGGGAGCCACGGCGCGCGCAGACTTCGTGCCGCGAGCCGACGGCGTGCTGGCCGGGCTTCCGGTGGCCCAGGCGGTCTTGTCCGCGGTCGGCGGCCGCGGCGATGCCGAGGTCGAGTTCAAGCCGCTGGCCACCGACGGCGACCTGGTCAGGGCCGGCCAGCCGGTGCTGACGGTCACCGGCAGGACGCGCTGGCTGCTGACCGCGGAACGCACCGCGCTGAACCTGCTCTGCCACCTGTCCGGCATCGCCACGCTGACCTCGCGGTGGGTTGACGCGGTCGCGGGGACCGGCGCCCAGGTCCGCGACACCCGCAAGACGCTGCCAGGGCTGCGCGCGCTGGAGAAGTACGCGGTGCGCTGCGGCGGCGGGGTGAACCACCGGATGTCGCTGTCCGACGCCGCGCTGATCAAGGACAATCATGTGGCCGCCGCTGGATCGCTCACCGCGGCGCTAGCCGCGGTCCGCGAGCTGGCGGGCGGGCTGCCGGTCGAGGTGGAGTGCGACACGCTCGCCCAGGTTGCCGAGGCACTCACGGCCGGCGCAGAGCTGATCTTGCTGGACAATTTCTCTGTCGGGCAACTGGCCGAGGCGGTCAGGCTGACCGCGGGCCGGGCCAGGCTCGAGGCAAGCGGCGGGCTCACCCTGAGCACCGCCCGCGACGTCGCGATGACCGGCGTCGACTTCCTCGCCGTCGGCGCGCTGACCCACTCGGCACCGGCGCTCGACATCGGCCTCGATATCGTGCCGGCCGGCTGAAACGGCCGGCCTGCGGGAGCGACATGCTGCTGACGATTGACGTTGGGAACACCAACACGGTGCTTGGCGTGTTCGACGGCACCGAGGTAGTGGAGCACTGGCGGATCGCCACCGACCCGGTGCGCACCGCGGACGAGCTCGCGGTCATCCTGCAGGGCCTGCTCGGGCAGAGCGCGCTGTTCAGCGAGCTTGACATCCACGGCATCGCGCTGTGCTCGACGGTGCCTTCCGTGCTGCATGAGATGCGGGAGATGTTCCGCAGGTACTACGGAGACGTGCAGGCCATCATCGTCGAGCCTGGCGTGAAGACCGGCGTGCCGCTGCGCTATGACAACCCGAAAGAGGTGGGCAGCGACCGGGTGATGAACGCGGTCGCCGCGTCGCACCTGTACGGCGGGCCGGCCATCGTGGTGGACTTCGGCACCTCGACGAATTTCGACGCGGTCAGCGAGCGCGGCGAATTCGTCGGCGGCGCGCTCGCGCCCGGCATCGAGGTCTCGGTTGACGCGCTGTCCCGGCGGGCCGCGCAGCTGCTGAAGGTGGAGCTGGCCAGGCCTGCCAGGGTGATCGGGAAGAGCACGGTCGAGGCGCTGCAGTCGGGCATCATCTTCGGCTTCGCCGGCCAGATCGAGGGCATCGCGACCAGGATGGCGGCCGAGCTCGCGCCGGCCGACCCGAAGTCGGTCACGATCATCGCCACCGGCGGGCTGGCGCCGCTGATCATCGACGAGGTCGCGATGATCGACGCCTACGAGCCGTGGCTGACGCTGATCGGCCTCCGCCTGACCTACGAGCGCAACGTCGCAGCCGATCAGAAGAACAGTTAAGTTCATCCCCCCAAAACGGTAGACAAACTTAACTGCTGCCGAGTGGGTAACCTCAGGGGATGACCGACCAAGAGTCGCCGGAGGCCGCCGAAGCACCGGAGCAGATGCAGGTACGGCTGGCCAAGGTCGAGCGGATGCGGGCGGCCGGAGTCGAGCCGTATCCGGTCGGCTACCCGCGCACCACGACGGCCGCGCAGTTGCGCGAGCGGTTCTCCGGCCTGGCCCCTGACACCGCCACCGGCGACCACGAGGGCGTGGCAGGCCGGGTGATCAGGTACCGCAATGGCGGCAAGCTCTGCTTCGCGACCATCCAGGACGGCAGCGGCGAGCTGCAGGTGATGATCTCGCTGGACCGGACCGGCGAGCAGGCGCTCGCGGCCTGGAAGGCCGACGTCGACCTCGGCGACCACATCGGGGTCACCGGCGAGGTGATCTGCTCCAGGTCGGGCGAGTTGTCGGTGCTCGCCGACAGTTTCGCGATCACCGCCAAGGCGCTGCGGCCGTTGCCCGACAAGCACAGGGGCCTGACCGATCCGCAGGCCAGGGTGCGGCAGCGCTACCTGGACCTGCTGACCAACCCGGCGGCGCGGCAGATGGCCGAGACCAGGGCCGCGGTGACCAGGTCGGTGCGTGAGGAACTGCACGAGCGGCAGTACCTCGAGGTGGAGACGCCGGTGCTACAGACGCTGCACGGCGGCGCCAACGCCAGGCCGTTCGTTACCTTTATGAATGCCTTTGATCTTGATCTGTACCTGCGGATCGCGCTTGAGCTCTACCTCAAGCGGCTGGTGGTCGGCGGGCTCGAGCGGGTCTACGAGATCGGCCGGATCTTCAGGAACGAGGGCTCGGACTCCACCCACAATCCCGAGTTCACCATGCTCGAGGTCTACCAGGCCTACGGCGACTACGACACGATGGCGACGCTGACCAGGGAGCTGCTGCAGGCCGGCGCGCGGGCCGCGTTCGGCGCCGAAGTCTCGCGCAGGCCGGACGGCAGCGAGGTCGACATCTCCGGGGTGTGGCGGTCCAAGACCGTGTACGGCTCGCTGTCCGAGGCTGTCGGCGAGGAGGTCACCCCCGACACCGGCGAGAACGTGCTTGGCAAGCTGGCCGCGGCGCAGTCGATCGAGCTGCAGCCTGACTGGAGCCGGGCGCAGGTGGTGCTGGAACTGTACGAGCACCTGGTCGAGGCACGCACCGTCGAGCCGACCTTCTACCGCGACTTCCCGGTCGAGGTATCGCCGCTGACCAGGCAGCACCGGACCGATCCGCGGCTGGCGGAGAAGTGGGACCTGGTGGCGTGGGGCACCGAGATCGCCACCGCCTACTCCGAGCTGGTCGACCCGATGGAGGAACGTGCGCGGCTCACCGCTCAGTCGCTGCTCGCCGCCAGGGGCGACCCTGAGGCCATGCAGCTCGACGAGGACTTCCTGCGGGCGCTCGAGTACGGCATGCCGCCGAGTGGCGGCATGGGCATGGGCATCGACCGGATGCTGATCATGCTGACCGGCGCCGGCATCCGCGAGACCATCCTGTTCCCGCTGGTCAAGCCGGTCTGATCCGGGACGCAGCGGCATGCCAGGCCGGAGTCCGCCGCCGCCGGCCGGCCGGCTGCCGAACTCACCTGGCGTCTACCGGTTTCTCGATGGCCGCGGCCGCGTGCTGTACCTCGGCCGGGCCAGCTCGCTGCGCAGCCGGGTGAGCTCCTACTGGTCGCAGCTCGGCGATCGTGCCCACCTGGCGCCGATGGTCGATGCGATTGCCAGGATCGAGGCGGTCAGCTGCGGTTCTGTACACGAGGCGGCCTGGCTGGAGCGGAACTTGCTCGAGGCAGCGCTGC
>JASHQL010000217.1 GCA_030039155.1 Streptosporangiaceae bacterium
GGCCACGCTTGACCATCTGGTCGGCGATGATAGCCCGCTGGATCTCGCTGGTGCCTTCCCAGATCCGCTCCACCCGCACCTCGCGGTAGAACCGCTCGGCCACGTTCTCCCGCATATAGCCGCGGCCGCCGAACACCTGGACCGCGCGGTCGGCCACCCGCCCGGCCATCTCCGATGCGTACAGCTTGGCCATCGAGCACTGCGCGTGCTGCACCTTCACGTCCGCCCCGGCGTCGATGGCACGCGCGGTCTGGTAGGTCAGCGAGCGAGCCGCGAACAGCTCGGTCAGGCTGTCGGCCAGCATCGCCTGCACCGCGCCGAACTGGGCGATCGGCCGGCCCTGCACCTCGCGCTCGGCGGCGAACGCGGTCATCTCGGCGACCAGCCGCTCGCCAGCGCCCAGGCACCTGGCGGCGACCATCAGCCGCTCGTACCTGAACCACTCGTAGGCGAAGCTCATCCCGTCGCCCTCGGCGCCGACCAGGTGCGAGGCGGGCACCCGGACGTCGTGGAACGCCACGATCGGGTGGTGGTGGCTGATCGTGTGGGTGTAGGCGGGCGTGCGCACCACGGTCACGCCGGGGCTCGGCAGGTCGACCAGGAACATGGCGTGCTCGCCGTCATGCTCGCCGCCGGCCAGCTTGCCCTGGAAGAACGCGTAGCTGGCCCCGTTGTACGAGGTGACGTGCCACTTCTCGCCGTTCAGCAGGTAATCGTCGCCGTCCAGGCGCGCGGTCGCGACGATCGCGTCCACGTCGGAGCCCGCGCCCTCCTCGGTGATCGCGTAGCACTCCTCGCGCTCGCCGCGGATCGCGGGCAGCACGAACTTCTCCAGCTGGTACGGGGTCGCGACCCCGACGAACCAGGACGGCGGGGTGGCGCAGACCCAGGCGAGCGCGTTGGTCACCCGGCCGACCTGCTCTTGCACCAGCACCTGCTGCAGCGAGGTGTAGCCGCGGCCGCCAAGTTCCTTCGGCATGTTGGTGGCGTACAGGCCAAGCTCGATGGCCCGCGCCACGTTCGCCTCGACCTGCTCCTTGGGCAGTTCGCCGTCGTTCAGCTCGGCCTCGACCTCGAACGGGATCAGCTCATCGGCGAAGCCGCGGGCTCGTTCCTGGATGCTCAGGTCCTCCGCTGACAAGCCGTACATGGTGCCTCTCTTCATGGCCGGGAACGAAACGCTCATGGAGCCTGCCGCCCAGCCAGGCCGGTGGCGGTGCCGTCAAACCCGAGGCCTGACTGAACGTTCAGTCTAGAATAGCTCTCGCACGCTCCGGGTGAGAATGGCCAGGCGCCGGCGCGTCTGAGTTTGTCGGGAATGGGCGCCGGGTACCTGCCGGACTGATCTACAGCACCGTCGTGCCGGCCGGGGCCAACCTCGGCTTGGCGGAATGCACGCACGGGAGTCTGTAGGACACCGGGGGAGGGAAATCGCACATGCGCATGATGAGGCCCGTGATGGCGATCTGCGCCATCTGCGCGACCATGCTCGCGATGACCGGCATGATGCGGGCCCGCAAGCGGCGCCGCGGGATGACGAAGCGGTCGCGCCACAGCTAACGCCTGGCAGACTCGCTGACGTAGTGCTGGCGGCGGCCGCAGTGTTGCGGCCGCCGTCACGCCTGCCAGCCGCCAGCTCCTTGCCGCACCTCCCGGGCCACTGCTGACCAGTCTGTATGACCTCGTCACGGTGATCGCCATTTAGTAATATCTAGGCTCCGCCACCAGCTTCCTGGAGCCAACGGACATGAGCCCTGTGCTCTTGGAGCGATCCGAGCAACTCGGCGTGCTGCGTTCGGCACTGACGGCGGTGGCGGGTGGCGGTCGCGGGCAGGTCATCCTGCTCTCCGGGGAGGCAGGGGCGGGCAAGACCGCGCTGCTGCGCGAGTTCCGCAGGTCGGCCGGAAGCCCGGCGCGTGTGCTGTGGTCTGGCGCTGATCCGCTGTTCACGCCCAGGCCGCTCGGCGCCATGCTCGATATCGCCGAGCAGGCCGGCGGTGAGCTGGCGGCCCTGGTAACCGCCGGAGCCGGGCCGTTTGACGTGCTGGCTGTATTGCTGCCGGCGCTGCGCGCCAGCGCGCCGACGGTGCTGGTGCTCGAGGACATGCACTGGGCGGACGAGGCAAGCCTCGATGTGGTCCGGCTGCTCGCCCGCCGCATCGACCAGGTGGCGGTCCTGCTGGTGGTCAGTTACCGCGACGATCAGCTCGGCCGTTCGCACCCGTTGCGCGTCGTGCTCGGCGACATGCCAAGGGACGGGCTGGTCACGAGGGTGTCTGTCGGCGGCCTGTCGCGTGCGGCCATCGCGCAGCTGGCTGCCCCGCTGCGGATCGACGCAGCACAGCTGTTTGACCGGACCGGCGGTAACCCGTTCTTCGTCACCGAGGTGCTTGCCGCGGGCGGCAAGGAGATGCCGCCTACGGTCAGGGACGCCGTGCTGGCCAGGGCGGCAGCGCTCGGTCCGCGGGCTCTTGACCTGCTCGACGCGGTCGCCGTGGTGCCTGGACGGGCTGAAACATGGCTGGTCGGGCAGCTGGTTCAGAACGCGGAAGCTCGGCTGGATGAGTGCCTGGGCTCGGGGATGCTGCTCGCCGAGGCCGGCTGGGTGACATTCCGGCATGAGATCGCGCGGGGGATCGTGGAAGAGTCGGTGCAACCTGGCCGTCGTGCCGCGCTGCACCGGCGCATCCTGGCCGTCCTCACCGGTGCCGGAGCAGGGGAGCAAGACCTGGCGCGGCTGGCACATCACGCCGACGCCGCTGGCGACACCGATGCGGTGCTGCGGTTCGCTCCGGCAGCGGCAACGCAGGCCGCGGCGGTAGGAGCGCGCCGGGAGGCTGCCGCCGAGTATGCACGCGCGCTGCGGTTCGCTGACCGGCTGCCGCCGGCCGAACGCGCCGGGCTGCTCGAGCGGTTTGCCGGCCAGGCATACTTCACAGCCAGGGGCCGTGAGGCAACGGAAGCGCTGCAGGAAGCGCTGGCGATCTACCAGTCAAGCGGGGACCTGACCGGGCAGGGCAGCGTGCTGACACAGCTTGCCAGGCAGCTTGGCGTCGACAGCCAGATCACCGAGTCCAGGGCAGCCGCGCAGCAGGCGATCGCGTTGCTCGAGCCGGCCGGGCCTGGCGAGGATCTGGCCCGCGCGTACGCATCGCTGGCAACGAACTACGGTCTCAGCGACGGCGACGCGGCGCTGCACTGGGGCTCGAAGGCAATTGCGGTGGCCGAGCAGGTTGGCTGCACGGACGCGCTCGTGTACGCACTGAACACGGTCGGCACCGTGCAGCTGCGGCGCGGCGATGTTGACGGCCTGGCGAAGCTGGACCGCAGCCGTGAGCTGGCGCAGGCGTGCGGCGACCAGGCAGGCGTGGGCCGTGCTTACCTCCATCTCACCCTGGTTCCGGCCGAGCGAAGGGACTGGCCGCTCGCCGACCTGCACCTGGCGGCGGGTACTGCTTACTGCCGGGAGTACGGGCTTGATTCCTACCTGTGGTGGCTGACCGAGCTGACCGCCGAGTCCGAGCTGGCCAAGGGAAACTGGGCGCGAGCAGCCGAGCTGGCCGCGTCGGTGCTTGACGCGCTGCCCATGGCTGGGCACGTGCCAGCGTCCGCGCTGATCACACTGGCCAGGGCCAGGCTGCGGAGCGGCGGGACCGGATACTGGCCGTTGCTGGACCAGGCGGCGGAGATGGCCAGATCCGCAGGCCTCCCGCACACGCTCGCGGTGGTCGCGGCCGGGCGCGCGGAAGCGGCCTGGCTGGACAGGTCTCCGGCTGACCGGATCGGTGCCGAGACCGAAGACGCCTTCGCCATCGAACAGCGAGGTGTGCCCTGGTTCGCGGGCGAGGCCGCGTGCTGGCGGCGACGCGCCGGGCTGTCCGGTGGTGACCCGGCCCAGCTGGCCGAGCCGTACCGGCTCGAGCTTCGCGGCGACTACCAGGAGGCCGCCCAATGGTGGCGGGAGCGGCAGTGCCGCTATGAGGCCGCGATGGCGCTGGCCGGGTCCGCCGATCCCGGTGCTCTGCGGGAGGCGCTGGCCGAGTTCGGCCGCCTCGGCGTGGTCCGGGCATCGGCGATTACGGCGCGGCGGCTGCGCGCGCTCGGCGAACGGCAGGTGCCGCGTGGTCCGCGACCCGCGACCGCCGCGAATCCGGCCGGGCTGACCAGCCGAGAGTCTGAGGTGCTCGAGCTGCTGGCGGCTGGCCGCAGCAATGCCGAGATCGCTGAGGTGCTGGTCATTTCCGTCCGTACCGCCGACCATCATGTCGCTGCGATCTTGCGGAAGCTCGGCGTGCGCAGCCGCGAGGAGGCACGGGCGGCTGCCCAACGCGGCCCGGCCGGTTAGGCCGTTCCTCGCAGATCCGGATTGCCTATCTTGGCCCGCGCGACCGCCTATGTTGGCCGCGCTCTGTGGCTGATCATCCCGCAATGATCTACATGTGGTGGAACTCGTGCGGACGGAGGGACCCCCATGAGATCTGCCACGCTGGCTGGGCACACCCGGCATGCCGCCCTGATACGCCGATGGAAGACGCGAGTCGGCCGCGGTGCCGCGCTGGCATCCGCCGCTGTGCTGGTTGCCGGGCTCGGCGCTGGCGTGCTCGGTCAGGCCACGGCAAGCGCGGCGCCGCGGGCGGCCGCACGCGCCAGGCCGGTCATCCACTTCGGGCAGGCCGGGCGGCGACCGGCGGCGCCAGACGGTGTGGTCGCGTCCTGGGACACCGGCAGCTGCCCCGGCTTCCTGCCAGGCAGTTCGGCGTACGCCCCGCCCGGCGACGTGGACAGCACGTGGGCGCCGCTGCAGGCGGAGGCCGAGCAGCAGGTCGAGGAACTCTACGGGCAGACCTCAGACACGCTGGACTTGTACTCCACCGACTACGCGCGCGGCGTGACCCGCGCGTTCATGTTCGTTGACCTGGTCCAGGCCATCGACGCGGTGGCGGCTGGCACGGCCACCGCGACCCAGACCAGCGAGGTCAGCGCGTTCGCGCAGGTGGTTCAGTACGGCCGGGAATGGGTCGCGCTTGACGCCTCGGATCTCTTCGATGCCGAGACCAGTGCTCCGGCCGAGCAGTCGGTGGTCACCAACGACGTCTTCGAGGTCATCTTCGGCTTCCTTGGCCTGCCCTGGCAGGACCAGGACGTGGATCCGAGCGTCACCCAGCTCATGAACGAGGCGCAGGGTGCGCTGTGGAACTCGCCGGCCACCGCGACCGACGCCGACGGCAATCAGTTCCCGAACTATCCGCTTGGTGGCGCCGAGTCGCAGCAGGCGGTCCAGCAGGCGCTGAACGCACTGACCTTCCTCAGCGCGATCGGCGAGGACGACTCGCTGAATCCCAGCGCCGGGACGAACTCGAGCCTCGACTCGGCGATGGCCGAGATCGAGAACGCGCTCGGCTCAGCCGGCGGTGGCGGCACCCTCGCCGGGGCGGTGGTGCAGATCTCCGACATCGCGTCCGAGCTGGCCGGCATCGACGGGACGACGGACTCCTCGCTGATCGAGTCGCTGGTGAACGTCGTGTGGCAGGGCGCCGATACCGCCGCGACCGGCATCCAGATCACCAACAACCAGAACCTCGCGCAGGCCCTGCCGTCCGCGTCTGACCTGCAGGGCGACCTGGAGAACGTGTCGACGTTCGAGGAACTGTTCGACGACTTCGTCGCGCTCACGCTGCACACCTCGGCGAACGCGGCAGCGACCGGCAACGACCCGGACTGCCGTACCGAAGACAAGGTCAGGGACGGAACGACGCCGCTCGGCCCGACCAGCTCTGACCC